>CAXNHA010000011.1:0-22107 GCA_964202165.1 Candidatus Marinamargulisbacteria bacterium
CGCCATTTTTTTGACCTATTCGCTTTTAAGAAAGAAAACTCACGGATTTGCATGGATCTATTTTTTACTGGGAAGCGCCCTCTCTGGGCTCGGCATGTCATTTGTTTTATTTATCTGCCATCATGACACAATTGCGACATTTTTAGGCAATATTCTCCCAAGAACAGTTCACTCATCCGGCAGTCTTCTAGAAATTTTTTATAAAAATATCACCCATTTTATTGAGATATACACGATGGGCATAAAACGCGTATTAATTTTATGTGTTGAGCTTTTGTTCTCTCTTGGAGGCATCTTATTGTTCCATCGCATTGCATTCAAACAGATTAGGCATCTTTTTTTCTTTTTAGGCCTATTTGGGTGGGTGTATCTCCTACTAGGGTTTTCATTTTTTTCTCCTTTTCTTGCACGCTATTTTATCCTTGTACCTCTTTTTGCATTGATGATGATTCCCAGGCTCTTTCAGTTGGCATACGCTGGTAAAAACAAAATTTTGTTTGCCATGATACTCGTTCTCACACTTGGGTATGGCCTCAACAATATAGCTGGACAGATGTTTCTCTTTGCTACCCAACGAGGGCAATCCTCTTATGACATGCTCTGTACAAAAGTCCGCAAAATTGTTCCAAAAGGTGTAAAAGTAGCTACATTTTTAGAGTGTTGGCCCATGGTGGCCTACAATCCTGTTGTATGCCAGACGTCTTTAGGCCAACCCCTCGCTGTGTTTAATCCAGACTACATGATCATCAGCGATTATTACCTCCATTTACCAGCAAAAAGACAAGCAAGTTATCTTCGGTTTTATGAACAACTCCATCCATTTTTAGAACACGCTACCTGTGTGGAATCCTTTAAAACAAAGGGGTACGGAACCATTTCAGTATGGGAAACAATCAAATAAGCCTATACAGATAAGCCAGAATATGAACCATGGCATCCGTATCCATGGCACAGTAATCAATTAATTGTTGCCGGTATGTCTCTTGGAGCGCCGGATCATCTGTACAGGCTAAATGAAGATACATACGCGTTGCCATCTCACCATCTTGAATATCAAGACTTGAATAGGTGATATGAGGCAACAGTGCAGGAAGGACAGATTTAATGGACAACCCTCCTTGCATCTCAGCCGTCATAACCCAGTGTTGATAAAAAGGTGTCATCAGATCTACCAATCGACACATAGCATCTTCAAAAAAATCAGCATGTGTTGGATACAGCCTTGAAAATTCTTTTAACACTGTTTTTTCATACCCTACATCATAAACCAAAATCGCACCTTTTTTGGGTAAAATGTCTACCAATTTTTGAGCAATAAGAGGTCGTGGATCTTCTAAAGGATCTACAAAATAAGGGTGATGTTGCGCTGGACAATGCGGTGTTGATTGAACATGCAATGAAAACTGAAATGGAATCTGTTGGTAAGGGTGGGTTCCTAAAAATGGAGGAATTGCCATCTGGAATGCTTCAAAATCCAAAAAACTCAAGGGATACTCTATTTTATTCAAAAAGCGCCGCAACTCTTTTTTATTAAGAATGGGGACCTTATCCCGTTCCAAACGAATTTGAGGATGATCATAAAACATGTGATGAGGAGGCACATCTGAATAGGTACGAATGCCTTTTTGATAAAGAGCAAATTTTTTGTCCCAGGATATTCCCTTTAGATCAAGTACTGTTGGGCGTGCCACATGCGACCAACAATAGGCCTTAAACTCACATTCATACGGGGACTGGCACTGGGTACCGATAGAAATGTCTGGCGGATAAGGCAAGCGAAGGCTCTCTCTCATAGAGATAATTTCTTGTTCTACGTGAGGTCTTAACAACCGTACTTTTTCTGTGACATCCGTCAAACGAAAAAGAGAATTGATATCGATCTCATCCCCTCGTTGATAATCAGAATTAATGGTAGCCAAGTATAATACAGCTGGTTTAAACCCTGCTTTTTCGCACACATAATCTTGCAAAACTATATCCATCAAAAAATGATTTTTCTCTGGAGAAGTTCCCATTTTCACTTCGATCAATTCCAATCCTTGATCCGAATACCTCATGATATCCACCATAATCAAGATCAAATCTGCTTGAAGTGTTGCTTCGTACAAGATATGCCGTTTATCTTGAAGCCATTTTTTAGTCCACCACAACCTCATCGGGATAGCGTCGCTTACTTTATCCACTGCTTTTCCATTTGGAAAAAGAGATTGTGCCAACAAGCCCACTTGACGCCCTTCTTCAAACAAAGCTTTTTTTCTAAAATCTAGAGGCGAGCGTTTTTCTGGACAATGTTTGGTCAGCCACAGAGCCTTATGACATTGAGCCCCTTTTAAAAAAAGGGTCTTGCTTAAGTTTTTTCTCACCATGTCGCTTTTTTCAACTTAAATACAGCTTTAAACGTCTCCCGCTTTTCTATTTTGCTGGCTGTATGCCAACGGGTCTCATAATCCTCTTCCCAAAATTGCAGATCTTCTCCCAATTGAAACTGTCTAGATTGATCGATCATTCGAAGCATATCGTCCCATAAAACCGACACATCCGTGGAGATGTACAATTGACCATCTTCTCTCATTTTTTGAGCAAGTACCTCCAAGAATAACGGTGAGATCACCCGACGTTTGTGATGACTCTTTTTTAACCATGGATCAGGATGGAATATAAAAACACGTTCAAGATAGCGGTCTGGAATAATGTCTTCTAGTACAATTTGAGCTGTGCTATGAACAACATAGATATTATGAAAAGATTCTTCTTGTACCTGATTGGCCACACCTGCTGCACCCGCTTTGCGAACTTCCACGCCAATCAAGCGCTTTTGAGGATATTTGTGGGCATATCGCCTTAAAAAACGTCCATCTCCAAATCCAATCTCCAAGTCATAAAAACCATCGTATTGTGAAAAAATATCCGACCAATCCACAGGATCCAATCGAACACGATAACTCAAAGGGTTGGCATGTGTACGAATTCTCACTCGGGAATACTCTTCAAAAAAGCATGAATATCTTGCATAAAAACATGATCCGGGTTCCAAAACCACCGATGATTTTCAGGATATTCTCGTAGCATCACCTGACTACGACTTTGTTTTAACGCCTCATAAAGAGCATAGGATGTACTCACTCTCCATTTTTTATCAGAGGCCCCTATAATATACAAGATCGGGATCGAAATAGCCTGTACGTTCCTCTTGAGATCAGAGATCGAGTAGTATCCCGAACTGTGAATGCTCATAGGGGACATCACCGTAATCGATTTGATATAGGGCATATCTTCAGACAACTTCATCGACAAGAAAGCCCCCTCAGACAAACCAACAAGATGCAAACGATTTGTAAGCGCTTTTGGCATCTGTCTAGCCATCAGGACAGTTGCCTTGAGAGCTTGTACTTTTTGGTAACGCTCGACAGGAATAATAGAGATAAACCCCCATCTTTCAAATTCTCGCATAAACTGTCGCAAATCGTACCCTTTTTGAGTAGCCAAACGATCTCCTGCAAGATCCCAGTATTCATCGTAGTTATAAATTATAACTGGGAACGGCCCCGGTCCATCTGGCACCAAAACCCATACCTTAAAGTTGCCTCCAAAAGACGCATGACCATACCGAACATCTGATCCATACACACAGTGACCCAACCAAAAACACATAAAAATGAGGAGCAGTTTTTTTGAAAACATATTGCTTTATTACCTGACCTCCCTTACACTTTCATGCTCCTATGACTATGCTTGATCGTTATCTGTCTACTGTTGCATACCAGATACCTGCAATGCATGAATGGATAGACGAACAAGAAAAAAAATTCAATCTTCCTATCTACAGTTCTGTTGATGTACGTGATTCTGGATTTAAGTTAGGGATTGTGGACACCAACTTATTTCCAGCAGGGTTCAACAATTTATCTTCCGCACAACATTCTCTTATATCAACCCAATTTAGAAAAGCCATTTTAAAAAAAGACCCTACCATACGCACTATCGCCATTATTGCAGAAGACCATACCCGCAACAAACGTTATTTACACCATCTTTTTATTCTTCGTCAGCTTATCGAAAATGCAGGATTTTCTGTGATCTTGACCTCTTTTTTTGAGGGCATCTCGCACGATCTAGAATCTGAAAACAACCACGTACTCACCATTTATGGACTACAGCACCTCCTTCATGCATCCTCTCACGCCATTGACCTTCTGATCTGCAACAATGACCTCACATCAGGACTACCTCCCCTACTTAAAAACCTATCCATTCCGTGCATACCAAACCCTCAACTAGGATGGTTTAATCGCAGTAAAATCCGACATTTTGAATATGCCAATCAGTGGATATCGACATGGGCAAATCAATTTGGGTTAGATCCATGGCTTTTTTCATGTCTTATGAAACATTCCAGTGACCTGTCTATCAACACATCTGAGGACCGTCATGTCTTGGCCGACTTGGCATCTGATTTATTAAAAGAAATCACAGAAAAATACAAAGCGTACGGGATATCTCAACAACCGACTCTGTTTTTAAAGGCCGCCAATGGCACCTATGGTATGGGCGTAGAAGTGGTTACTTCTGCTGATGACATTGCCCTATTAAATCGAAAATCCAGAAACAACTTGTCCAAGGGCAAAGGATCGAGCCACATTTCATCTTTTTTGATTCAAGAAGGGATCTCCACAATCCACCACTTTGATAACCATGTGGCAGAACCTTGTCTGTATCTTATTAACAACCAGGTCGTCGGTGGCTTTTATCGGTTAAATAACCAAAAAAACACCACCCAAAATTTAAATTCTCCAGGCATGTCTTTTGCTCCCATAGAAACAGGCACCGCATTTGCATATCCTTCTCGATATGAGTGGTATGGCGTCTTATCTAGACTCGCAGGGTTGGCCGCATCAGAAGAAGAAAAAGAACTAGCATGAATATCTTATTTTTAATGGATCCTTTGGAAAAAATTCAACCTAAAAAAGACACAACAATTGCATTTATGAGAGGTGCAAAACGAAAAGGACATCGCACGTTTTATTTACCCCCAGGTGGAATCACATTGGATAGAGGCCAATTTTATTTTTATGTCACCGAAGTCGTCGTAGAAGAAGCGGATACGTTGCCTGCTTTTCAGACAAAACCCTCCTGTACCTTATGCTCCGAGGAAGTGGATGTTATTTTTATCCGAACAGACCCACCTTTTGGCAATCGATATCTCATGGACACCTGGTTGCTGGATCGCTTACCCAAGCATATTTTTATTTGCAACAACCCTTCTGGGGTACGCACTGTAAACGAAAAAATATGGGTCACGCAATTTTTGCAATGGACACCCCCCACACTCATCAGTTGCCAAAAGGAAAGATTGTTGGAATTTGTCGATCACTTTACCACCTGCATCGCAAAACCAACCGATGGATTTGGCGGATCTGGCGTCTTTAAACTAACCAAAACAGACAGCAATCTTGGGGTTATCCTAGACACATTATCAGACCGTTTTAGCAAAGAAATTATCTTGCAACCTTTTATCCCAGAAGCAGATCTAGGGGACAAACGCATTTTATTATTAAACGGAAAACCACTGGGGGCTGTCTTGCGTATCCATGGAGATCACGACCATCGCAATAATTTTTTTGCAGGTGGCTCGGCACAACCAGCCATTATCACGCCCCACGAAGAAGCCATGATCGCTGAATTATCGCCTCATTTGCTAAGGCTTGGCCTCTATTTTGTGGGTATTGATATCATTGGCACCCATTTAATAGAGATCAACGTCACCTCTCCCACCTGTATCCAAGAAATGAATAAATTTGGCAATGTCCACCTAGAAGACCAGGTGATTAACTTTGTTGAAAACCACTCCATAAAAAAGAGTTAGTACCGAATTGCCACAGAGAAATAATGTTGGCTTTCTTGTTGGTAAACATCTGTTGTATTGTACGCATATTCCAAAGAAAGTGTGGACAGCTTGGTAGATACACCTACAGAAAAAGAACCTTTGATGCCATTCCCATTGTATATATCTCTATACCCTACCCCCACCTGAAAAATAGGTGTCTTTAGTGGGTATACTCTCAACCCTACACTCTTTAAAAATACGGTTGAGTCGAGATCTGTGAGAAGAATTTTTCCTTGCCAAAAAAACTCTGCATTCATCATAGAAGAAAATGGATCTGTTTTAAGAGATACTCCCCAAGATGTTTTGAGTGTTTCTTGACCGCCATTGCTATACCTTATTTTGCTTCCAAAAATATTTTTACCAAATCCTTGTATATCCACAAAACTATAATGAGACTGAAATCCAAGCATCACATCTTGCCCAGAGCCAGATATGGTATGGAGTTGGGATAGATAATGAATAAGACTTGCTCCAAGCACCGTCTGGTTGTTCATCTGATAACTGCCACCTACAGTAAATTGTGAATTTTTTACATCAAAAGAGCCTACTGAAATAATAGAGGCATCGTTGGCTATGGCCGTCACATCATTGTTGACCACTTCTTCTGTCATCAATCCTGCTCCAAGCGTCAATTGAGAGTAGGGAACAAAACTAATAGCGGTCGCCATATATCGGGATTCTTCACCAAAAAAAGTCGTGTAAAAAAGGGAAACACTGTTGCCAACATTTTTTAACCCAACAGGGTTTTCAAATAACACAGCAGCTGTTTTAGAATACCCCTGTATATTACCAATCCCTATCATTTCTGCTGAACTTCCCACCTCAGAAATGTCTCGATAACTAACAGCGTTTACAGGACCTGTGAGCATCAATAAGAGAAGAAAACTTATCGCTATCTGTTTCATACCACCACCCCCTTATCTTCATTAAGGATTATTGAGATTTATGTGGGTGGTATTCCCTCAGAAAAAGCTAATCAAACATAAAAAAATCTAAAAGCAATACGTTTGGTGAAGTTGTGCCAAGTCAATATATTTTTGAGCCCACTCAAAATGGGTGTCCAATGTATCCTTTGGCAAGGATTTAATGATTTTTGCAGGAACCCCAGCAACCAATGTATATGCAGGGATTTGCATCATTTCTTTGACCACACTCCCAGCTGCAACAACAGATCCGGTTCCAACAACCGATCCGTTTAAAAGAATCGCGCCCATTCCGATCAAGCACCCCTCTTCTAGCTGGCATCCATGCAGGATCGCTCGGTGACCAACCGTCACATATGGCCCAATTGTACAACCTCGATCATTTTCAAGATGAATCACCACCCCGTCTTGAATGTTGGATCCTTCTCCAATAACAATCTGGTTGATATCCCCTCTCACAACTGCGTTATACCATATCGATGCATTTTGACAGACATGCACATCTCCCACCACCACAGCCCCTTTTGCAACAAACACAGAAGGATGAATAACAGGATGCTTGGTGAGGGTATCCGCTGGTAAACTTGTTTTTTTTTGCTTCATTTTATGCTCCTAAAATAGATCGTTTCTTGAAGTATATCAAAAAGAAGATAGTATGCTAAAATCTTGTGAAAAAATTTTGTTTTATCCGAAAGGAGTTCCCGTATTGTGTCTAAATTGGAATATCAAGATGGTTTAGGCGATCTTTTGCAAGAAAAAGAGCCTAGATCTTTTGGAATTAACAAAATTTTATCCATCGCAAGTATTCTCATTTTGATTATTTTTTTGTGTTTATTTGCTTTTCTTTCTCTTGGAAAATGGTTTTTGACAAAATCATCTTCTACACAAAAACTTCCAAATCAAGTCTTAATCGATATGGAAAAAATAGAATCTGAGTTGTCCGTCACTGCAAATGAATTGCCAGCTGAAGAAACTAAGGCTGTTGAAAAAAAAGAAAAGCCCATTCCCATAAAAGCAATCCCGCCGCAACAAGAAAAAAAGCACCTCCCTCCAAAGAAAGTATCTCCTCCGCTCCCCAAAAAAAGTCCTGCTCAAACAAGCTCTAAAAACACAACTTTTAAAGTATTAGCGGGATTTTATGACAATCCTGTTACGCTAAAATCAGATCAAGCCAAGTTGTATTCTCTCCAGATACCCTCCTTTACATGGATTTATACAGATGATAGTAAGTACGGCAAAAAAACAGTGCTTCAAGTTGGTGCATTTGCCTCTGAAGAAACAGCAAATCAATTGGTAAAATTTTTAAATAAAAAAGGCTTTTCGGGCGTTATTATTAAGCGATAGGTCTAGATTAAGGAGTATAGCGATCATGTCATTTTGGGATTTATTTTCAAAACCCTTTTCAAAAGATATGGGAATTGATCTAGGCACAGCCAACACCGTGGTATACGTACGTGGACAAGGAATTGTCCTGCGAGAGCCCTCTGTCGTAGCCATCGATAAAGCGACAAAAGCAGTTATGGCAATTGGCAATGATGCCTATGAGATGGTCGGGCGAACCCCCGGCAACATCATTGCCGTACGTCCTATGAAAGATGGGGTTATCGCTGACTTTGAGATGACAGAAAAAATGGTACGTGAATTTATCTTAAAAGCATCTAAAGGAGTCTCGTTTTCTAAACCTCGGGTACTGGTAGGTGTTCCATGGGGCATTACAGATGTAGAAAAAAGAGCCGTATTGGATTCTTCATCACAAGCAGGCTCTCGGTCTACCTATCTTATCGATGAGCCCATGGCAGCTGCGATTGGGGCAGGAATCGACATATCTATAGCAGAGGGGAATATGATCATTGATATTGGAGGAGGGACGACAGAAGTAGCTGTCATTGCCTTAGGGGGCATTGTAACATGTCGATCAATCCGTATTGCAGGCGACGAATTTGATGAAGCCATCATTTCTCATTGTCGTAGAAATTATAATTTGTTAATTGGCCAACGCATGTCAGAAAAAGTTAAGATTGAAATAGGCTCCGCTTACCCATTTGAATCAGAAGAACCGTCTATGGAAGTCCGCGGAAGAGATTTATTGAGTGGCCTTCCTAGAACATTTACCCTCACATCTCAAGAAATTAGAGATGCTTTGGCTGAAACCGTTAGCTCTATTGTTGATTCGCTACGCCTCACCCTCGAAAAAACCCCCCCCGAGCTCTCTTCAGATATCATGCAACGAGGCATTACAATGACAGGCGGGGGATCCATGCTTCATGGACTGGATCGGTACTTGATGTCCGAGACAGGGATCCCTATCCATCAGGCAAAAGATCCCCTGTCTTGCGTGGCTATTGGAACAGGTAAAATACTGGAAGACGATGTACTTATGAATTTAATAGGCATCTCTAAAAAATAAAAAAACTTGTTAAAACGTGAGTTTAACAACCCCTGACTGGATAACACACTGACATCCTAGTCGCTTTTCACCTTCCATCCCCAAATCTCTCTCTTCATCCGTCAATACAGACAAATTGCCCATACCTTCTACAATTTCTATTTCACAGGTTCCACAAACCCCATTGCTACATCCAATAGGCACCCCTGCTTCTTCAATCGCATCTACAATTTTTTGACCATCTTCTATCTCTACTTGCGTATCATTAATCCACACTATCGCCATAACTAAAAAGTCTCCTTTATTTAAATAAAAAAAATACTAGACGAGTATAAGTAGGCTCGCCCTTTTCGTCAATTATCCATGTCGTTTTTCAAAAGCTTTCATAAAAGACACCAACTCAAGGATAGCCTCTTTAGGCTGTGCATTGTAGATAGAGGCTCGCAACCCTCCAACAGACCGATGCCCTTTTAATTCAAGTAAGCCGTGCTTTGCAGCTTCTGAAGCAAATAGAGTTTCCAAGTCTTCCCTGTTATCTTGAATACGAAAAACAACGTTCATAAGAGAGCGTGAAGAAAGGTGATTTGGACACGTATAAAACATGCTCTCATCAATTGCTTGATACAAAATCGCTGCTTTTTCTTGATTCATACGTTCCAATATACTTAGCCCTCCAACTTTTTCGATCCACTTTGTTACCAATGAAATTATATAAATTCCAAAAGTAGGCGGGGTATTGTACAACGATCCATGTTGGATATGGGTACGATACTGCAACATGGTCGGTAAATCGACAGATGCTCGCTTGGCCAACTCTTTTTTTACAATAACCACTGTCACACCAGATGGCCCAATGTTTTTCTGAGCACCCGCAAAAATAAGTCCAAATTTTGAAACATCAACCGATTTGGATAAAAAATCAGAAGACATATCTGCCACTAGAGGAAGCTCCTGTGTGTCAGGAAAGACCTGCCACTGGGTCCCATAAATTGTATTGTTGGATGTAATATAGGCATAAGAGGCATCTTGGTTGAACATCGTACGATCTACTGAAGGAATATACGTAAATCTATCTACCTCACTAGAGGCAACTACCCTATACTCCCCTAGCTTAGCCAATTCTTCTACCGCTTTTTTAGACCACATGCCTGTTTGAACAACATCTACAGGGTGACCTTGCAGGTAAAGATTCATCGGTACCATTGAAAATTGTAAGCTAGCGCCACCTTGCAAAAACAAAACAGCATAGTCATCAGAAATCTTTAACAACCGACGAATACCACTGTCTGCATCTGCCAAAATAGATTCAAATGCTTTGGAACGGTGGCTCATTTCCATAACGGACATCCCCGTTGATTGATAGTTGAGCAACTCTTTTTGAGCTTCTTCCAAAACGGGCTTTGGCAATACAGCAGGACCTGGACTAAAGTTATAGACACGCTGCTGAGTCATATCGTCAAAAATCCTTTCTTCTTAATGGACTGTAACCACTCTAATAGAATTAATTCCCGACTGTCCAATAGGAATACCAGCTATTACCACGACCTTATCCCCATATCCAACGATCCCCAAAGACTTGGCATCTTTTATCGCAAGATGAATCATATCGGTCCATCGGTGAATATGCTCATATTTCTTATGCAACAATATCGGTGTAACACCTCTATACAAAGACATTTTTTGACAAATACCGTCACTATCTGTCGGTGCAATAATAGGAATAGAAGGATTAAGCTTGGATGCAATGAGGGGGGTATTACCCGAACTTGTAAACGCCATAATGATTTTTGCATCATTTTCAGAAGCAACCCAATCTGCGGCTTTGCAACAAGAAGTCGCCACCGTATTGGTAGCAAATGAGATATGTTTTGGACCACGCTCTCTTTTGAGCTCTGCCATATGACGATCCGTAGCCTCACAAATACTCACCATTGTACGAATGACATTTGCGGGATTAATCCCCATGGCTGTTTCACCAGACAACATAACAGCGTCACACCGGTCATAAATCGCATTTGCCACATCCGAAACTTCAGCACGGGTCGCCGTTTCGGACTGGATCATACTCTCTAGCATTTGGGTAGCTACCAAGACAGGCTTCAGGTGTTGATTGGCTGCCCGGATAATCATTTTTTGCACTTTTGGCACATGAGACAATCCAATCTCGACTCCCAAATCCCCACGTGCCACCATGACACCATCTGATTGCGCTACAATATCGTACAAATTATCCACAGCTTTTTGACGTTCAATTTTGGCAAGAATACCGATCGACGTCCCTCCCAATGTATCCAAGAGTTGGCGCAATTCTCGAATATCTTCGCCAGAAGAAACAAAAGACAAGGCCACATAATCCAATTGGTTATCCACAGCCACCTTCACATCTTGTTTGTCTTTGTCAGTCAAGGCAGAAAGTGTTATAACCGTATCTGGCAAATTAATCCCTTTGCTATTGGATATCAAACCCCCGCGGATAACAGAGCACACAACCTCTGATCCTTTTTTACTCTCAACCCTCAACTCAATTTTTCCATCATCTACAAACAAAACCTCGCCGGGTTGGACATCATTTGCAAATCCTGTGTAGGTCACCGATGCGCGTGTGCTATCTCCCAAAACAGGATCTGTTGTGAGGACAAATGTAGCACCTGCTTGAAGAACGGTTTTGTTGTCTTTAAATTTACCCACTCGAATTTTAGGGCCTTGGAGATCCAGAAAAATAGCCACGTGCTTATGAGTTTGTTTGGCACACGCTCGAATCAAGGCTGTTTTTTGTTGAATATCCTGAGGATCTGCACCATGAGACGCATTGAGACGAATAGCATCTACCCCCGCAGACAACATGTCTAGCAACACTGCTTTGGATTCAGAGGCCGGTCCAAGTGTTGCAATAATTTTTGTTTTTCGGTCCAAAGAAGAAGAGAAAGAAGAAATGGTCATATCTCGATTGTAGTCTATTGGAATTGTTTTGAACAACTTGTTTTAAACATAGCCATGTTTTGCTGGATATGAACCAAGACTGCCTCTCGAAAAGATCCCTTATCAAACGAGATATGCGACAACAATGGCATCAAAAACCGATACGAGTCCTCTTCATACACGTGCATATACCGCGTGATGGCCTCCTGATTGGATGGTGTAGCCAACACAACATCAATCACAAAATGCCACCGCTCTACATACTGTTTGTAAGGATCTAGGATAGAAGAGGTGGCTTCTTTGGAAAGGCAAACAACCTCTTCCCAGCTAAAAGCTTGCCCGTCCTTTAACAGCTGGGTATTGCTTAATACTTTTTCTAGATCAGAGAGCATGCTTTCAACCCATGCAATAAGGGTCTGCGTATGCGTGATTAGCCATCGTTGAAGTAAATCAAAATGTAACGAACCCTTGTCGATAACAAGGCTCATAATCCCCACTACGATATCCGTGTACACCTGCATATGCGTATGGGTGGTGTCATAAAACCACACGTCCGATAGATACATCCAAAACAGTCTAGCCGCTTTTACCGGATCTTGCTTGGAAACCTCTATCATATTCAACAAAGGCCCTTTTAGTTGGCCCTGGCGCGGGGCCATATCAGCCAATACCTCAAGCCACGTCATCACAATGGTATTGCCAAATTTTTGACTTGCTTCACCCAGTGTAGCAACAGGGAGATCCAATCGATGGTGTTGGATCACAGCATGGCCCAATTCGTGATGAAAAACCGTCTCTTCAAAATCTTCCAAAAAACGATCTTGAACGTCTGACAAAGCCAAAAAAGACGCTACCCCATACAAAGACCTCACCTGCGCTTTGATAGCAAATGATCCCTCCTCTTCTATCCGGTATGTCTTCGGTGGCGTATCCGGTTGGCTAACCCATTTTTGAAAAAAAATAGTTTTCAAAGACTCGTGCCGCACACAAATCTGCCTCTCCCCTATCAACGCAACCATCGCCAATGTCAGAGTGGGAGAACAGACAATCTCTTCTTCGAGATGTATGACATCATATCCATCCAACTGAGATCGTTTTCCTTTGCCAAAAACCCACTCTAGACTCTCTTCCTGGCAAGATCCCACCAGGTAAAAAGGGCCCTGTGTTGCTAAAAACCCCTCCTGTAAGACTTCGAAATCCTTGAGTGAGGTTGCCAGATGTTCTTTTAACCAAAAAACATCTTTTTGATCAAAGCCGTAGCCACAAATAGCCTCTTTTATCTGGGCAAAAAACCGTGTCACATGATCGCCTGTGACAGACTCTTGACTTGGGAGACGTAGCCGATGCCTTGCAAAAGAATCTACAACAGCATCTCGTCCCATATCTCCCCATTGTCCTGACGCATTCATATGGGCGTACATCAGGACAGAAAGACGCTCCAATTGTTGAACAACAGCCGTGTCTACTGCCATGATCAGGATGCTCCAAATCCCAACTGGGTAAATGCATCTTGAATATAGCGTCGATGGTCAAATTGATAGGCCTGTGCTTTTTGCCGACCACACGACAAGATCATCACCTTTACCAGCAATTCTTTTTTGATTTTTTTGGTAACAAACTGCCGCATGTCTTCACCAGCGTCTTTGGAAAAATGATCCAAATAACTGTAGATATTAATCCAGAATGGAGACAAAAAAACCTTGTCATTGACCCCAACATGGGCATGATATTTTCTCGATTCTTCTAGGCATAGACTTCTGATATAGCCAAAGTTTTTTTCCCCACTGGGGAGGCTATATTTGGCTTGTTTGGCTTTTATTGTAATCGCATCTGCATATTCCCAATACAGCTGGTGTATTTTTTCAAAAAAAGAGTTTTTTGTAGCGCCAAACTCATGGTTAAACTGCAAATCAGCTTCCATTTTTTTAAAATCAACCGAGCTATCTTTTTGGATATATCGCAACATGGTCAGACACATCAAGTCCGAATAACAATACATCGACTCAACACCGGTATCATAAAAAAACACATCTGACAGATACATATAAAAGAGGCGTGTGGCACGTTTTTTGTCTGTTTTAGCAACCTGGAAAAAATGAAAAAATGGCCCGCAAAGCCCGTCATTTTCTGGTGCAAAATCTGCTAAAAATTCCAAAAAAGCATCCATAGTTTCATCCTGGTAATAGTGCTCAACCCCTTCCCCAACCGCAATAGACTCATAAGGAAAAATCCGGTCATTGACCACTGCATGCCCCAATTCGTGTTTTAAAATAGTCTCTTGCATATCCACCATAAAAGATGTCTGAATAGACCTCTCATCTTGAGCGTATGCATCCCTGTAATACGCCATTGTTTTGACTCGAATGGCTTCGGCAATATTTTGAAAAGCCTCCCTAGGATAAAAAGAATGCGAGGGTTTGTTTTGTTGAACAAGATGATGCCATTTTTGAAAAAAAATAAACTCAAACGACTCTTGTCTGAGGCAAATGCTACGATCTACCACAATGGCTGGATTGGCCATCCCATAATTGGGACATCGAACAATCTCTTTGCCAAAGGCCAGGACATCATAGTCTTGGATACGATAGCAATTGGCATTGCCTAGAATATAGGCAATGCCATCGCCTAAAAAAGGCTGAGCAAACAAGGCCAACTCTGAGCCCATAAAACGCAGAAGAGCTGAGACGGTTGGTCCTGGATCGGTCCATTTTTTGCCCAAGAAGAAAAGAGAGTGATGACGATAGGTGTCTTTTAGCTGAGTTGGGGAACAGAGATTGAGCTCGTAGCGTACATACTCTGCCTCCAAGAGCTCTTCAAAGCGAACAATCGATTCATACCCCACTCCCTCAGAAGCGCCAATGTGAAGAAGATGTCTACAAAATGCTTCTCGACAGGATTGTTCACCCCCACTCCCCCACACGTCATTTTTGTCCATCATGGCCATCATCAAGATGGCGGTAGCTCGAATGGTTTGGGTCAATGTCTCTTCACAATGAGCAACAAAAGCCTTATACGCGTCTATAGAATACGCTATACGATTCGCCTGAAAATAATGTCTTAAAGAGGGATATTGATTGGTGATGGCAGGATCAAAAAGAATGTCCCGAATTTCTCGGGACATCTTGTGGTGATCATCAAAAAATTGAATCAAGGGAAGCAGAGGTTATTCGTGAAAAGTTAATACACCTGTATCTTGTTTATATCCAACCACACCTGCATTGCCTATCGCTTGGGTATCTCCATTTTGATTTTTTATCTTAGCTCTATTATCTACAGCAATATTTAAAGCCTTAGTAAAAGTCTCTTTACCTTTGGCAGTTGCTGTTTCTGCAAACTTCACAATATTTTCCAAGAAATTAACCGTTAGGTGTATATTTCCATTCTGATCAACTGGAACTTTTATCATCAGATTCTGATCTAGTGAGCTCAGACTCTTAAGTGCTCCAATATATCGATCCGAATCATTTGGATTTGGTTTCTGACCATTAATAAGAATCTGACCATTTTTAAGAGCTAAGAAGAGATTAGTCACAGTAATCTTACCTGTTCCCTTACCAGGTTTATAGCCTTCTTGCCGTTGCCCTTTTAATTGTTGGGACTTAACTTCTAACTTTGAATATACCTTTTCTTTTAGTTGCAATTGCATAAAACTCTCCTTTGATTATGTTGATTGAATTGTTGTTTGATAAACGATAGTGAACGAAGACCAAGTCTACCAACCTTGCGAATTTAAAGTCAACTTGTATAATAGGGCCCCTATGCCTATCCCATCCCTTGCATCTGTATTATCTGAGTTGGACGTTCAGTTCCAAGAAGCCCTCACAGCACTATCCGCAATTGACAATCTTCCTGCACTGGATGTCTTCAAATCCCTGTACTTGGGCAAAAAAAGCCCGTTGTCCACGGCCATGCGTCATCTAGGATCTCTTCCTCCTGAGGAAAAACCATCCGTAGGTCAAAAACTCAATGACCTCAAATCATCGCTACAAGAAGCCATCCAAAACCAATTAAAAATAATCAAAGAAACCATGGCACAACGCATGATCGAAGCTGACACAACAGACGCCTCTTTGCCTCCACGAGGCAGTCGAAAAGGAAGTTTTCATCCCATCCATCAGACACAAAGCCAAATCATGGCGTGTCTGAGCCGATTGGGATTTTCGGTCAAAGAAGGGCCGGATATCGAAACTGAATTTTATAATTTTGAAGCCCTTCATATCCCCGCCAACCATAGCGCTCGGGATATGCACGATACCTTTTATCT
Organism: Candidatus Marinamargulisbacteria bacterium; assembly: GCA_964202165.1. Taxonomy (GTDB): domain Bacteria; phylum Margulisbacteria; class Marinamargulisbacteria; order SXXA01; family JAHFDB01; genus CAXNHA01. The sequence continues at coordinate 16,377 of CAXNHA010000011.1, forward strand.
GCATTCTGGCTTGTTGCTTCGCACCCACACCTCTCCTGTCCAGATCAGAACCATGCAACAGCAAGCCCCTCCTATTAAAATCATGGTCCCTGGAAAAGTGTATCGCTGTGACTCGGATGCAACCCATTCGCCTTGTTTTCACCAGATCGAAGGACTTGTGGTGGACAAAGGGATTCGATTTTCTGATCTCAAAGGTGTTTTGATTGCGTTTCTTGAGGATTTGTTGGGACAAGAGGTGAAGATTCGATTTAGGCCCAGTTATTTTCCATTTACAGAACCCTCTACCGAAATTGATGTGTCTTGTTTTAAGTGCCACGGAAGTGGGTGTGGCCTCTGCAAACAAACGGGATGGATTGAAGTACTGGGGGCAGGACTTGTCAATCGACATGTCTTGAGGGCTTCTGGCTATGACCCCGAAACTGTCACTGGATTTGCCTTTGGTATTGGTGTCGATCGCATGGCCATGTTGCAATTTGGCATTCCAGACATCCGTCTCTTGTACGAAAATGATTCTCGGTTTTTAAGGCAATTTTAAATGAAACTATCTCTCAATTGGATCCAAGACTATGTTCCTGATCTTCCTTCTGTAGAAGACTTGGTCACGCTCTGTTGCCAAGCAGGATTAGAAATAGAACACCTCACTGCTTACCCATCCTCCGTATCAGGTGTGTTTACAGGTCAAATCATCTCTCTTTGTGCTCATCCGCAAGCAGACCGTTTGCAAATCGTTGACTTTTTTGACGGCACCACCCATCACCAAATTGTCACGGGAGCTACCAACATTCAGGTTGGCAATATTGTCCCAGCTAGTTTGCCGGGGGCTATATTGGCTGATGGCACCCCTATTCAATCCAGTGTGTTGCGTGGCATCTCGTCTCACGGCATGTTGTGTTCAGAAGTCGAGCTTGGTATCGCCGACAGCGCCAATGGTATTTGGATTTTGCCAACAAACACCCCTCTTGGCGTGGACCTGGCTCACTATGCACAGTTATCTGACACCTGTCTTGACTTTAATATCTTGCCCAACAGGCCCGACTGCAAAACCCTCACAGGCCTTATCAACGAGCTATGTGCCATTCTTGCAAAACCTCTTTTTCCCACACCACATCGCATACCGTCTGAATTGGCTCACACAGTACGTCTATTAAGAATGGGCGAGACCCCTTCTGAGTGGATATGGGACAAAAAACAGGGGGAGAAAACCCTGATCTTAGATCCTGAACACATCAATGCCCTTCTTGGCACGTCTCTGACTCTAGAGGCTATGATAAAAGCCCTCACATCCTTGGGTTTTGAATACAAAAAATCCTATCTCAACATCCCATCTTGGCGTCAAGATATCGAAGACATCCCCTGCTTAGCAGAAGAAATCGCCAGACTCACAGGACTTAACAATATCCCTGCCACCTTGCCCGCTTGTTTTGTGCCCGTAGACCCTTTACTTCCCTATCAAGAAAGCATTCGGCACCTGGAGTTGTCATTTGTAAAAGAAGGCTTTCAGCAACTCAACACATTGCCATTGGTAAATGGTGAACTGCATGAACATGCTGATGCATTTTTTTTAAAAAATCCTGTCTCCCCCCAACACGCTGTCTTACGCAGAAGCCTGTTGTCCTCTATGTTGCCTGTGATCTGGCATCATCACAACCATCATGTTGTTCCGTATGCCCTTTTTGAAGTTGGCAAAGTTTTTGTCACACCTCATGATGATCCGAGACTATCTGAAAGCTGGGAATGCGTGGCTGCTCTATACACCCCCGAACAGATGGACTTTCAACACCTCGCAGGCACAATAGAGACGATCTTAACCACACTGCCCTATTCTTTTTGCACACACGCTCTCAAAGAATCGTTTATCGACATGCATCCAAAACGATCTCGTGGCATTTATATTGGTCAAACCTGCGTGGGATTTTTTGGGGAAATCTCTCCTTTGTGTACCCAATATCCCCAACACGTGTGTTTATTTTTTCTGGATTTAAGCCTAGTATGGACATGTCCTACCACGCCCTCTCCGTCGTTTGTCCCCTATTCCCTATACCCCTCTGTTCGCAGAGATGTATCCATGTTGATAGACAGCCACATATCCTACGACACCATAAAAACAGCTATTGACTGTGTCAAACCCGACACCCTCCTGTCCTATACATTGTTTGATGTCTATCAATCAGACTCGTTAGGAAAAGATCAAAAAAGCATGGCTTTTGCGTTTGTGTATCAACATAACGAACGGTCTTTATCTGATGTAGAAATCCATACAACCCATTTGAATTTTTTAGAAAAACTAAGCAGCCAATTATCTTTTCAACTGCGATGATCCAAACGCCGACCGAAACCCCCATGCTACGGCAGTATTTGGATATCAAATCTGGACATAAGGATGCTATTTTATTTTTTCGGTTAGGGGACTTTTATGAAATGTTTTTGGAGGATGCGACAATTGCCTCAGAGACCTTATCCCTTACGTTAACAGGCCGAGGAAAAGATGAAAACCGTATACCCATGTGTGGTATCCCCTATCATGCAGCAGACTCTTACATTGCAAAACTCGTCGATCACGGATTTAAAGTAGCTATTTGCGAGCAAGTAGAAGATCCCGCTCTGTCCAAAGGCATTACAAAACGAGAAGTTGTGCGTATCATCACCCCAGGCACAACTTTACAGACATCCTCTCTTGAAGAAGACGGCAACAATTATATGGTTGCTATTCAAGAAAAGCCCGACAAGCGGGTTTGCCTGGCATTTTGCGACAATGGAACAGGTGAATTTAAGGTCACAGAATGTGCAAATCGAGAGGATGCTTTTGTAAGTCTGTACTTTCTCAACCCGAAAGAAGTCATTATTCCAATAGATCAGAGCTGGGAATTTTCCACTACTCTTCTCATCAACCCTGTTCAGTTTATAGGACTTGCAGATGCAACTCGGTTATTACAAGATTTTTTTGAGATCCATTCCTTAGAAGGATTTGGCATCACCTCTTTTAAGGACTCCTTATCTGCCGCATGGGCATTGCTGTCTTACATTCAATCGACCCAAAAACACCGTTTGTCTCAATTTACCCGCCTTCAAGAGTGGACCCAAGATGATGGCATGATCTTAGATGCCGTTACCATACACACACTCGAACTCAATCGGTCCCGCGATCAAAAAAATAACCAAAACACCCTCTTTTCTACTCTAAATTATGGCAAAACTGCCATGGGAAAACGACGGCTCAAACAGGCTATCTTGCGTCCTCTACACAATGCTTCCCTCATTCAAGATCGGTGGGAAACCGTGGGATATCTCAGAGATGATTTGTTGTCACGAGAAGAAATACGAGAGTGTTTGGCAGGCCTGCCAGATTTGGAAAGGCTCTCTAGCAGAATCGTATCCAAACGAGACAATCCAAAAGAAGTCTTGGCTTTGGCAGAATCCATTCAGTCTCTTGCATCTCTAGGCCCTATTCTCAAGCAAACATCTGGAAGCCTATTACACACACTTGAGGCTTTTTTTACCAAGGCTTTTTCCCAAGAGGCACCTCTTCCAAAATTGATCTCACATATTCAAAAAGCCATTCGCACCGATTGCCCTTCCATCAGTCGAGACGGTCAGATTATCAACCGTCACTATGACGAATCTCTTGATACGTTATTGGACTCATTTCAATCCATTAAAGACTGGATTGCGGCCCTAGAAGAACAAGAACGCCAAGCAACCGGTATTAAATCTCTCAAAGTAGGATTTAATAAAATCTTTGGCTACTACATTGAGATTCCTAATTCGCAGCTGGGGTCAATTCCGAGCCACTACATGCGAAAACAAACCCTATCCCACGCAGAAAGATTCATCACCTCCGAGCTCAAAGAAAAAGAAACGATTTTGTTAACAGGTGAAGAAAAACAAATTCAACTCGAAAAAACATTATTCTTAGAAATCGTCTCCCACATCGATGCCCACATCGGCTTTATTCAAGAGCTGGCTCATCACGTTTCTTGGTTGGACTTCTATCAATCCTTGGCGACAGTTGCCCAGAAAAATGGCTATGTCCAGCCTCATATTGCAGAAAAAAAAGAAAAAGAATGCACCATCATCCAAGGTCGGCATCCTATTTTGGATACCAATCCCTCCCTTCAATTTATCCCCAATTCTATCCACATGTCCCATGATAAAAATAGATTTATCTTGTTGACAGGCCCCAATATGGCCGGCAAATCAACCCTCATGCGGCAAGTAGCCTTGCTGATTATCATGGCTCAAATGGGTTCTTTTGTACCAGCACAAGCCATGAGGCTCTCCTTGGTAGACCGCCTGTTTACCAGAGTTGGTGCATTGGACAACTTGTATGCTGGGCAAAGTACATTTATGGTAGAGATGCTAGAAACCGCCACCATCTTACACAATGCAACACCTGACAGCATGATTATCTTAGACGAAATTGGACGAGGAACAGCCACGTATGATGGCATGAGCATCGCCTCTGCAGTTGCAGAGCATATTCATCACGACATCCAAGCAAGAACCGTATTTGCTACTCATTATCACGAGCTCACAACCATGGGGGATAAAGACCCTTCTTTTTCCAATTTTAGCATGCACATATCTGAGACAAACGGACGGTTAATCTTCACCCATCAGCTCAAAGAAGGTCCTGCAGACAAGAGTTATGGACTACATGTCGCCCAGATGGCAGGCCTTCCAAAATCAGTGCTTTCCAGAGCCTCTGTATTGCTTCAAAAATTTGAATCGTCTCAACAAGAAAAACCACCCCAACAATTAAGGCTATTCGAATGAAACGTAGAGACACACGTTTGCACGGTGTTTGTGTCCTTATCCCCGATATTTTTTCGGATACACGAGGCTATTTTTACGAAACCTACCACACACAAAAATACCGAGATCTCGGCATTGTAGACACCTTTGTTCAAGACAATGAAAGCCTATCCATACAAGGAACCCTAAGAGGCCTCCATGCCCAAGCCCCTCCCCAGGCTCAGGCCAAGCTTGTACGTGCTATTCAGGGCCTTGTCTTCGATGTGGCTGTAGACATACGTCCTCAATCCCCTACCTATGGTCAATGGGTAGGAGAATACTTATCCGATAGCAACAAGCATCTTCTTTATATTCCAGAAGGATTTGCTCACGGATTTTATGTACTCAGCCAAACAGCTATCCTCACCTACAAATGCAGCGCTCCTTACACCCCCCATCTAGAGAATAGTATTCGATGGAACGATCCCACACTTAACATTGAATGGCCTATTCTCAAAAAAATCCCCCTGCACCTTTCTCCAAAAGATGCACAAGCTGGATTGTTAAAGCCATGACCCGTTTTTTTGCTCGACAATCCCGTTGGATGCAATGGATCGTACCCTGTACCCTATTGGTTTTGGCTGTATGGGTATGTTATGGAAAAACACTGTCTTATCCCTTCATTTGGGACGATGAAGAGATGGTGGTTGGCAACCCATTGATTCACAGTTTTTCAAGTAGCATCACCTCTTTTACAACAGGCGCTTTCTTAGAAAAAATTGAATCTAGCAAATTCTACCGCCCCATCCAACTCATGTCCTACAGTGTTGATTATCGGTTGTGGGGACTTAATCCCATTGGATTTCGCCTCACCAATATCATGATCCATTGCCTCTCATCTTGCCTGTTGTTTGTTTTTTTATGTCGATTTGGATGGTCAAGAGGGCTTACATTTTTTCTGAGCCTTTTTTGGGCTATCCATCCCTTACATATCGAATCC
>CAXNHA010000012.1:0-22106 GCA_964202165.1 Candidatus Marinamargulisbacteria bacterium
CTACAACAAAGAATAAGCGTAACACCTCTGAGCGAATCCAGTTAAAGAAGTATTGTAAGCGTTGTAAGAAAATCGCTTCTTTCAAAGAAACGAAGTAGTCATTTTAGGTCCGTAGCTCCAACTGGTAGAGCGTCGGTCTCCAAAACCGATTGTTGTCGGTTCGAATCCGACCGGGCCTGCCAATTTTCTAGAAAGAGATTTGAGTAGAAAGGATATGGGGAGTGATAAGGTAAACGACAAAAAGAAATTTTCAGATTCTCTGAGAATTTTGTATTCTGATCTTTTCTTGGAGTTAAGAAAAGTGGACTGGCCTTCTCGCGTGGTTGTGTTTCGGTTGACGAGGGCTGTTTTTTCTGTGATGGTTATATTTATAGTTGTGGTAGGTTTGCTAGACTTTGGTCTGGCTAAGATTATAGAGCTGTTAGGTGGTAGGTAGGAAACTGATGGATGTACAAGATGTAAACAAGTTGGCTGTTGTAGATGATCTGAGCTTTGTGGTTCCCCAGAAAGATGGGGCTCTTAAGGATGGAAGAGAATGGTTTATTGTTCAATGTTATTCTGGACAAGAGCATAAGGTTCAGTCTAGAATATCCCTCTTAATCGAAGAAAAAAAGTGGAGTGATAAGATTTTCCAAGTTCTAGTACCTGAAGAAGATGTGATTGAAATAAAAAACAATCAGAGGGTAGAGAAAAAGGTTAAGATTTTTCCTGGTTATGTTTTCATTCAGGTTATTTTGGAAGAACAGGTATTTTTTGATATTCGGTCTATTTCAGGGGTCTCAAAGTTTATTGGATCGAAGACTGATCCCACGCCTGTTACTGAAGGTGATATATTGAGGGTCTTGAGAAAAGTCGGTGATAAGACTAAAAAAGTGGATGTTGATTTTGAAGAAGGAGAGATGATAAAGGTTGTTGGAGGCCCTTTTAGGGGGTATATGGGAGAGATTTCAGAGATTAACCCTGAAAGAGGTTCTTTGAAGGCACTTATTTCTATTTTTGGTCGAGAAACTCCTGTTCAGCTTGACTTTGATCAAGTTGAACAGGTGGCGGAGTAGTATAAAGTTATGTCGAAAAATAATAAACCTGTCCATACCGTTATTAAGTTGCAGATCACTGCAGGAAAAGCTAATCCAGCACCACCGATTGGGCCGGCTTTGGGGCAACATGGTGTGAATATCATGGAATTTTGTAAATCTTATAATGAGCAAACTCGTGATAGAGGGGATAGCATTGTACCGGTTGAGATAACCGTCTACAAAGATAAGACTTTCTCGTTTATTCTTAAGACTCCACCTGCTTCTGTGTTGATTTTGCAAGCACTAGGAGTTGCTAAAGGTTCTCCTACTCCAAATACTGCCAAAATAGGTATTTTGACGAGAGCTCAACTGAAAGAAATAGCTAAGATTAAGTTAGATGATTTGAATACCGCAGATCTAGATCAGGCTATACAGACGATAGCCGGGACAGCCAGAAGTATGGGTGTTGGAGTAGAATTATGAGACGAGGTAAAAAATATTTAGAAAAAGAAAAGTTGGTTGTTAGGGATAAGTTGCATTCTCCGGTGGAAGCAGTTTCTCTTTTGAAAGACTTGGCTTTTGCTAACTTTGATGAAAGTATTGAAGCCCATTTTAATTTAGGGATCGATCCTAGGCAATCAGATCAGCAAATCAGGGGAACACTTGTTTTGCCACATGGTACTGGAAAGGTTGTTAAAATTCTTGTGATTGCAAGTGGCGATAAGCTTAGCGAGGCAACTGATGCTGGTGCTGACTATGTTGGTTCAGACGATATGATTGAGAAAATACAAGGGGGATGGTTTGATTTTGATCTTGTGCTGACAACTCCTGATATGATGGCGAAGGTCGGTAGATTAGGGAAAACCTTAGGTACAAAAGGTATGATGCCTAATCCTAAAAGTGGGACAGTTACGGTAAATATCGCAGATGCAGTTAGAGAATTTAAGGCAGGTAAAGTAGAGTACAAGAATGATAAGTCTGGCGTGGTTCATGTCATGATTGGAAAAAAATCGTTTTTAAACCAGAAACTTTTAGAAAATTTTTATGCTGTCTACGATACGCTACAAAAAGTTAAGCCTCCTAAAGCAAAAGGTATTTATCTTAAGACATTGTTTCTGTGTTGTACGATGAGTAAAGGGATATCGATAGAGCCTTTGAAAATAAAGTGGAAGGAGGTGTAATATCTATGTCTTTAGCTATGCAATATGCTCAGAAAAATGATGTTGTCCAGAAAATAAAGTCTGAAGTAGAGACGGCTACCGTTGTTATATTTGCAGACTTTAGAGGGCTAACAGCTAAACAGATGTCTGAGTTGCGTCAAAAATTATCGTCAGAAGGTGGGAGTATAGCTGTGTATAAGAACACCTTGATGCGTCGAGCATTGGGTGAGCTTAGTATTGGGTATCCTGATGAATTTTTGGTAGGGCCATCAGTAATTGTTAGTACATCTGGGGATGCGGTGAGAGTTGCAAAGGCCTTGGTTGCTTATGCGAAAGATGTAGAGAGGTTGAATATTAAGGGGGGGCTCTTAGTAAGAGAAGTGTTGTATCGAGATACAATTAAGGTGCTTTCTGAGTTACCTGGAAGGGAGGAGTTATTATCAAAAATAGCAAGCGTCCTTCAGTCACCGCTGAGAAGGCTGGTAGGAAGTTTGTCTAGTCCAGCTAGAGGTCTTGTTTGTGTGTTACATGCAATTAAGGAAAAAAAATCGGAGGTATAACGGAGAATGACAACGACAGAGGTTCATGTGTCTGAAAAATCTAAGTCTATTATTCAATTAATTGAGGTTATGACAGTCATCGAATTGTCTGAATTAGTGAAAGCGCTTGAAGATAAGTTTGGGGTTGTTGCAGCTGCACCGGCTGTATTTGCAGGTGCTCCGGTTTCTTCTGGAGAGGCAGCATCTGGACCTGTTGTGGAAGCAACCGTTAATGTTATCTTGGTAGATGCAGGCGAGAAAAAAATACAAGTGTTAAAGGTTGTAAGAGAGCTAACAGGTTTGGGCTTGAAAGAAGCCAAAGAATTGGTGGATGGTGTGCCAAAAGCAGTGAAAGAGGGTATTTCTAAAGAAGATGCAGAGACTATTAAAAAAGCACTTGAAGAACAGGGTGCTAAAGTAGAGTTTAAATAGCTTTTGGAAAGCTTGTTTAATTTCAAACCTGGGCCTTTGAGAATTTTTAGGCCCAGGTTACGTTTTGTCTCGAGGTGAAACACGTGCAACAACAAATAAAAAATAGACAAAGAGTTCAGTTACACGACCATGGGATGAAAGAGAGTTTGGGAATTCCAAACTTGATAGGGATCCAGGTTGATTCTTTTAAGAGGTTTCTAGAAGAAGGCTTGAAGGAAGAGTTTCGTAATATATCTCCCATAAAGGCTTATAATGGGAAGTATGAGTTGGAATTTTTAGAAAAATATACCTTTGATAAACCAGAGTACTCCTTTGAAGAGTGTCAGGCAAGCGAGTTGACTTATGCGGCTTCTCTTCGTGTCCCTGTAAGATTAATTAATAGAGAGACGGGTGAAGTGATTGAGCAAGAGGTATTTATGAGTGCGATACCTATCATGTCAGACTCAGGTACTTTCTTGGTAAACGGAACTGAGCGTGTTGTCGTCAGTCAGTTTGTCCGATCTCCTGGTGTGTATTTTAGAAAAAAAACAGGCGTGACTCCTGATAGAATCAACTATTTAGCAACAATTATTCCTGCTAGAGGTGCTTGGTTGGAAATAGAATCAGATCCTAATCACATTCTCTATGCCAACATTAACAAGATAAAAAAACTTCCTGTTACAACACTGTTAGGAGCACTTGGCTACACAGTAGATCAGTTGTTAGGGTTGGTTTCCAATAAAGATATTTTTATGAAAACATTGGAAAAAAGTCCAATAGAGTCTCAGGAAGATTGCTTACTAGATATTTATCGAAAACTGAGGCCAGGGGATCCGGTTACATTAGAGGGGTCAAGATTATTATTAAACAACCTGTTTTTTGATTCTGCTAAGTATGATTTGGGTAATGTGGGACGATACCGAATCAATAAAAGATTAGATTTGAATGTTGATATTGGTACCACCGTTCTAACCGATAAGGATATACTTGAGGTGGTGAACCATGTTATTGCCTTAATCAACGGAGAAGGTATTACGGATGATATAGATCATTTGGGTAACAGACGCATTAGAAGTGTTGGGGAGCAATTGCAGAAACAATTTAGAGTTGGCTTGGCACGTTTGGAAAGGTTGGTAAGGGAGCAACTGGCTGTTAAAGGTAATGAGAAAGTGGTTCCGCAACATCTTATTAATATTAGACCTTTGGTGGCTGTTATGAGAGAGTTTTTTGGAAGCTCACAGTTATCTCAGTTTATGGATCAGACGAATCCACTAGCAGAAATTGTGCATAAAAGACGGTTGAGTGCCTTGGGTCCTGGTGGACTGACAAAGGAGCGAGCTGGTTTTGAAGTGAGAGATATTCATCCATCACATTATGGACGTATTTGTCCTATTGAAACACCTGAAGGACCTAATGCAGGTTTGATAGGGCCTCTTTCCACATATGCACGGGTGAATGAGTTTGGATTTATTGAAACGCCTTACTATAGAGTAGAAGGTAAGAAAATTACCACGGATATAGATTATCTTAGTGCGGATGTAGAGGATAGATTTTATATCGCCCCTTGGGATACGCCATCTAAAGGCTTTGCGATTAGCGGAGAGTTTTCAATAGCTCGTCATAACCGAGAGTTTAGCTTGGTAAAATCTCAAGAAATTCAGTATATAGGGGTTTCTCCTCGCCAAATTGTAGGTGTTTCTTGTGCATTAATTCCCTTTTTGGAGCATGACGATGCAAATAGGGCGCTAATGGGGGCTAACATGCAACGTCAGGCTGTTCCTCTTATCTATCCTGAAGCACCCTATATCGGCACTGGCTTGGAAAGCGTGATAGCACGAGATTCCTGTGCCCTTGTGACAGCACAAGAGGATGGTACTGTGACAAAAGTAACAGGAGAAGAAATTCTTATCAAGAATTCAAAGGGTGAGAAATCTTATAAGCTACAAAAATATTTTAGATCCAATCAAAATACCTGTAAAAATCAAAAACCTATCGTTCAGTCTGGAGATAAGGTTAAAAAAGAGGATGTGATTGCAGATGGTGCCGCAACGTGCAGGGGAGAGCTTTCTCTTGGCCGGAATGTTTTGGTAGCTTTTTTGCCTTGGGAAGGGTACAACTTTGAGGATGCTATTGTTATCTCAGAGCGTTTGGTTAAAGAAGATGTATTTTCTTCGATCCATATCCATAAGTATGAAGTAGATGTTAGAACAACAAAATTAGGTCCGGAAGAGATTACTTGGGAAATCCCAAATGTATCAGAAGAGTCTGTAAAAGATCTGGATGAAAGAGGGATCATTAGGATTGGGGCTATTGTTAAAGCAGGAGACATCCTCGTGGGTAAAGTAACTCCTAAGGGAGAAAGCGAACCCCCTGCTGAAGAAAAACTATTGAGGGCAATTTTTGGAGATAAAGCTCGTGATATGAGAGATACCTCTCTTCGAGTTTCCTCGGGAGGCTCAGGTAAAGTGATAGGGGTCAGGGTTTTTTCTAGGGAGACAGATGATAGTTTGCCACCGGGCGTTAGTTGTATCGTCCGTGTGTACGTGGCACAGCTTCGTAAGGTATCTATTGGGGATAAAATGGCGGGGAGACATGGCAATAAGGGGGTTATTTCAACAATACTACCCGTTGAGGATATGCCATTTTTGCCGGATGGAACACCGGTGGATATCATTTTAAACCCTCTTGGGGTGCCCTCTCGTATGAATGTGGGGCAATTATTTGAAACCCTACTTGGAATGGCATCGCATATTTTGGGGGAAAATTATCAGGTTCAGTTATTTGATGAGGTTTTTGAAGAACAGGCTTCTGTTAAGCGAGTCGAAAGTAAATTAGTAGAAGCTTCTCAAATTCCTGGGTATGAATGGATCAACCATACTGGGAAAGTCGCATTGCGAGATGGACGCACTGGCTTGGAGTTTGATCGGGACGTGACAGTTGGATATATGTATATGCTAAAGCTTATTCACTTGGTTGAAGATAAGCTCCATGCTCGATCCACTGGTCCGTACTCGTTGGTTACCCAACAACCCTTAGGGGGTAAGGCCCATTATGGGGGGCAACGATTTGGAGAAATGGAAGTATGGGCACTGGAAGCATATGGTGCTGCGCATACGCTCCAAGAAATGCTCACCATTAAGTCGGATGACTTAACAGGACGAGCAAAAGCATATGAGTATATTATCAAAGGAAAATCCTTAAGTCGCCCAGGAACTCCCGAATCATTTAGAGTCTTGTTAAGAGAACTGCGTTCTATTTCCCTAGACGTGATGGTGAAATCTTCTGATGGAACAGAAATTGATACCCGATAATTTTTTTAAAGGAGCCCTATCATGCTTGTGAATAGCCCGAGTGATTTTGATTATTTAGAAATTGGATTGGCGTCTCCAGATCGTATTCGTTTTTGGTCATATGGAGAAATAGAAAAGCCAGAGACCATCAATTACAGGACATTTAAACCTGAGAGAAAAGGCTTGTTTTGCGAAAAGATATTTGGACCGGTTAAAGATTGGGAATGCTCTTGTGGCAAGTACAGAAGGGTGCGATATAGAGGAATTGTCTGTGAGAGATGCGGTGTAGAGGTAACGCATTCCAAAGTGAGACGGGAACGAATGGGCCATGTGGAGCTTGCTGCAGATGTTTGCCATATCTGGTTTTTGAAAGGAATCCCCAGCTATATAGGGCTTCTTTTGGATATGTCGTCGCGACAGTTGGAAGAGGTTATTTACTACGATTCTTACATTGTTCTAGAGGTGCCACCTGCTATGGAGGACATTATCCAGGTTAAGCAGATTCTGGCTACGCCCGAGTATTCACGTTTGAAAGAAAAGTACGGAAATCAGTTTAAAGCGGATATGGGTGCTTCTGCAATTAAACAACTTTTGTCAGCTATGAATCTAAAAGAGCTGGCCATTGAATTGAGAAAGAATCTTCAGGATTCTAAGGGGCAAAAGCGACTTAAAATAACAAAGAGACTCCGTATCGTGGAGTCGTTACATAAATCTGGTAATCGTCCAGAGTGGATGATTTTGGAGGCTATCCCCGTTATGCCACCAGATTTGCGTCCGATGGTGCAATTAGAAGGTGGCAGGTTTGCCACATCTGATCTAAATGATTTGTACAGGAGAGTAGTTAATAGGAATAATCGTCTAAAGAGATTAATCGATATCGGTGCGCCCGAGATGATTATCCGCAATGAGAAGCGGATGCTTCAAGAGGCTGTCGATGTGTTAATTGCGAATGGAAAAAGAGGTCGATCTGTTACGGGTTCCAATGGACGACCTTTAAAATCCCTAGGAAATATTATTGAAGGTAAGCAAGGTCGTTTTCGGCAAAACTTATTGGGTAAACGAGTCGATTATTCTGCTCGTTCTGTTATCGTAGTTGGCCCCCACTTAAAATTCCATCAATGCGGTCTTCCAAAAGAGATGGCTTTAGAATTATTCAAACCATTTGTCATTAGAAAATTAGTAGAGTTTGGGTATGCTTCAAATGTTAAAAGCGCTAAACGAAAAATTGAACAAAGAGAAGTGCTGGTCTGGGATGTCTTGGAAAATGTTATTAAAGGACAACCTGTTTTACTAAATCGGGCACCTACTTTGCATAGACTTGGTATTCAGGCATTTGAGCCTATATTGGTAGAGGGCTCTGCTATTCAGATTCATCCGCTTGTGTGCGCAGCATTTAATGCAGACTTTGATGGAGATCAGATGGCTGTCCACGTTCCGTTGTCTTTGGAGGCGCAAACAGAATGTAGATTATTGATTATGAGTACGAATAATATCTTATCACCTTCTAGTGGACGAGCTATTGTCACACCTACGCAAGATATGGTTTTGGGTATTTATTGTTTGACAGTAGAAAATTTAGAAGCGACCAAGGGTAAAGGTAAGATTTTCTCAAACACAGATGAAGCTCTTCGTGCTTTGGATGCAGGAGTAATTGATCTGCAAACCGAAATCGTGGCAAGGGTAAGTAACAATAGGTATACCACTACAATGGGGAGAATCATTTTTAATGAGACTGTTTGGGACGTATTATCCCAGTATGGGATCTCTTCCAATGAGTTTATTAATGAAACAATTGGTAAGAAAAAATTAGGAGATCTGGTGTTTAAATGGTACAGCTCCTATGGAAATGATGTTATCTCACATCTGGTAGATGAAATAAAACGAATTGGGTTTCATTATTCAACAAGATCGGGTATTTCTATTTCTGTAGATGATCTTAAAATACCATCTGATAAAAATAAACTAATTCGAGCAGCAGAAAAAGAAATCGAAAAACTGGACAAATTGCAAAAATCTGGAAATATCTCTGTCAGAGAAAAACAGCTTCAAAGCAACGATATTTGGCGCTTTACTACACAAGAGGTGGCCGAATCACTTGAAAATGAGCTTGGTAAGATAAACAACCTCTACATTATGGCCAATTCTGGTGCAAGAGGAAATATGGATCAAGTGCGCCAATTGGCTGGGATGAGGGGACTGATGTCAGATGCTCAGGGAAGAACAGTAAATATTCCCATTAAAACAAATTTTAAAGAAGGATTGTCTCTTACCGAATATTTTATTTCTTCCTACGGTGCTAGGAAGGGCTTGGTAGACACAGCATTGCGTACGGCAGACTCGGGGTACTTAACCCGTCGGTTGGTAGACGTTGCTCAAGATGTCATGATTGTGGAAGAAGATTGCGGAGCGATCGATGGCATCGATATGCAGTCTGTTAAAGACGGCATCAATATCATCGTTCCCGTTTCAGAATTAGTTGAAGGACGATTTGCTATGGAAGACATCCTTCATCCTGATACCCAAGAAGTAATTGTAAAATCTGGCGATTTGATTTCACATGAACAATCACACAAAATTCATGATACAGGAAGAGGTTCTGTAAAAGTAAGAAGCATATACAAATGTCGATCTGAGAGAGGTTTATGTAAAAAATGCTATGGGCTGGACTTAGGATCCGGAAAACTCATTAACATGGGGGAAGCAGTAGGAATTATTGCTGCCCAGTCAATTGGAGAGCCAGGAACACAGCTGACGATGAGGACTTTTCATACGGGAGGGGTAGACTTACGGAAATCATCTAAAATAGAAATAAAGGCAAAGCATAGAGGTATCGTAGAAGTGCCTGAGGATTTGTTTGTCAGCAGAATTGTTGGAAACCAAGGTGAGTATATCTGGGTATCTACCAGAGAAGGTAATTTGTTTTTAACGGTAGATAGTGGTCAAAAACGTGCGTATCTTATTCCAAGAGGTAGTACCATTGTCGTAAAAGCTGGGACGACAGTAGAAATTGGCGATAGTATTGCTGAATACGATCCGTCTCATGAATATGTTATTTCCGAAAGTGAAGGATTGGTTAAACTCATTGGGTTAGAATTACAAGAAAGAAAAGATGAATCGGGAAAAATAATAGAAACTGTAGCAAAAAAAGACGGAGAAATTTTTGTTTACAATCCAAAAGTAACCCATCAATACCTGGTGCCAGAAAGAATAGCAAAACATTACCAAGTGGGGGATAGGGTGCGGTCAGAAGGTGAATTAGCCCCAGGTGTTTTTCTAGAGGTAGGTGGATTGGTATTGGGTATTGATAAAGCAGAAAAAAGTGACAAAACAAAGCTTGCATCTGGTAAGGAAAGTAAAAAACAAAAAGAAGATATGTGTTCGATCACGCTATGCCCGGGGGAATCTTATACCGTTTTGTCTGGTGCAAATTTTTATATTCAAGATAACTCCAAAGTAAAGTTTGGGGATATCCTAGCGAGAGAAAGAATTGGTGGCACGGATGCTTCTAAGACAAAGGATATCGTACAGGGTCTTCCACGTGTAGAAGAGCTTTTTGAAGCTAGAAAACCAAAAGATTCGGCTGTTTTGACAGAAATAGATGGGGTTGTCAACATTACAGATGAGGAAGCGTATAGAGTTGCAACCATTATAGGGGACAATGATGTAAGAAAAGAGTATAAGATTCAACGTGGCACCCGACTGAAAGTGTTTTCTGGTAAAAAAGTAAAGTGTGGAAGTCAAATTACAGATGGGCCTATAAACCCTCACGATATTTTGAAAAGTAAGGGTATCTACGCCACTCAAACATATTTAAGCGATGAGATTCAACGGGTATATCGGTCTCAGGGAGTACAGATTAACACAAAACATATCGAGGTTATTGTTCGTCAAATGACCAGAAAAATTAATATTTTGTCTATGGGGGATAGTGAATTTTTGCCAAATGAGTTGATTGATATTCGGTTGTTTGAACGGGTCAACAATGCACTGATGAAAGAGTCTCAGGAGGTAAGTATAGGTGAAAGGGTATTGCTGGGAATTACCCGAGCATCTTTGAATACAGAGAGCTTTGTTTCATCAGCTTCTTTTCAACAGACAGCAAGTGCTCTTACAAGAGCCGCTGTGGGATGTCAAAAAGATCCGATGTATGGATTGAAAGAAAATGTCATTATTGGAAAGTTGATCCCTGCAGGAACTGGTAGAGCAGAATACAGCGATCCACATTTGTCAGGACATTCTCAAAAAGATCCTTCTAAACAATCAGATCTTTATCAAGAATTGGGTCAAAATCCTGAAGAATTTGAGTCAGAATTTTCCTCTATTATTTCTCAAGATGTTCAACAAGAGATGGTCTCTTAATCAAATCTACCAGAAATCAGATCTATCCCATCTAATGGGATAGATCCATGCGTTTCTTGAGATACACGATATGGATCAGCATCTTAGCTCTGAACAACGTCAGGCTCTCCAGATAGATCAAAGTCTGTTTGTGGAGGCTGGTGCGGGCTCTGGAAAAACAGAAGTGTTGGTGGCACGTTATATGCACTTGCTGATGCAGTATCGCGAATGGAAGCCCATTCATATTGTTGCCATTACGTTTACAAAAAAGGCGGCAGCAGAAATGCTTGCACGTATTCGATACCGTCTAGAACAGCATGTTAATCAACAGACTATACATCAGCTGTGGGCTATGCATACCATTCGAGCTTTGTCGTATGCACGGATAACAACGATTCATGGGTTTTGTTCTGGTATTTTGCAACAATTTCCATCTGAATCTGGCCTGTCACCAGAGTATCACGTTTTGGAATCAGATCAGCGTATGTATCTATGGCACCGTGCTGTCGATTGTATCTTTTCTGAGCTCGACCATCAGAAGTCTAAGGATTTATTCTTTCTTTTTCAACACTATACGCCTACTAGCATAAAAGAAGATTTAACACATATGTTTTTGCATCAAGATTATGTAGCTACATGGGCATTTTCTGAGGTTTTGAAAAAAGAAATAGACAGTCGGCACACCCATTTAATTGAAGACATAACCCGTAGACTACAAGATTTGTTTGAGATGTGTTTGGCAAGATACACACTCATAAAATTTGCAGGAGATTCAGTAGATTTTAAGGATCTTATAGATCGTGCTTCTGCATTAATTAAGACAAATGCATATGTGAGAGAGGCCTTAAAAAAAGACTTATTTGCCATGATGGTAGATGAATATCAAGATACGGATGCCACCCAGTGGGATTTAATTCAAGCACTGGCATTGCCAGATAAAAATCTATTTTTAGTAGGAGATCCCAAACAGGCCATCTATGGATTTAGAGGAACAGATCCAGCACTTTTTCAATCGGTATGGGATACGTGGCTTCAACGATCCTTAACAACGCAACATGTGAGGCTGTCTGACAATTATCGGACACAAGAAATTCCGCTTCATTTTATTAATACGCTTTTTTCTAAGGTCTTTGATTGCGAGCCAGGACGTCTGACATATGTACCAATGTCTTCTAAACGACAAGAAAAAAATGGGGGCTCTATTGATATAAGCCAATTGCCTAAACACGTTCTTTTTGAGGAAGAATGCCAGGCGATTGTTGGCTGGCTTCATGCATTGCCCTCTCATGAATCTGTAGGTATTCTAGCTAGAACCAAACAAGGGTTTATGCAGCTTCAGGCTATCTTGAACAAGGCGGGATTTGCATCATCTATCGTAGACCGATCTGAAAAAAGAATAGACGTTCACCTAGAGCTATTTGAGTGGTGTAAAGCTGTCTATGATCCTGCTAACAATCTGGCTTGGGTCGCTGTTCTGCTATCACCGTTTGTAGGAATGAGTTTGGACCAAGTATACCTGTGCTGTACCCAAAAAGTGTCTTCATCTGGTGTATTAGAGTCTATTTCACAAACGCCTTTTTATTCTACAGCAGTGACATGGGTACAATGGGCAAAATGGATGCCGTTATCACGTGTTCTGGAAAAAGCATTGCTTGAAACGGGTGCAATGCAACACTATACAACCTCTCAACAAGTCGAACGTGTTGAGTCATTTCTATCAAAACTACGTTCTTTTGAAGCTGTTTCTTTTGAGTCGACACAACGCATATTGGAACAAATGGAATATTATATGGACGGACCATCTTATCAAGATTCAAGTCAAGACACATCGATTATTCAATTGATGACAATCCATGCCTCAAAAGGCCTAGAGTTTTCCTCTGTTTGTGTGGCTGACTGTGGGAAGGCATTTAATTTTAGCTCATCCGATCGAGTAGCAATAACAAAACGAGGAATAGGACTCTCTTTTAAGGTGGATGGGCTTCAAGCAAACCCCCATAGAGATACCTTGCTAAAAGAACATAGACAAGCTGTTATCGCGGAAGAAAAGCGACTGTTTTATGTGGCCTGTACACGAGTGAGGGATCATTTTTTTTTGGTTGGAAGACATGATGAAGATAAGGTTGCAGGGCTTAAAGAACCACGATGTTATTTTGATTTTATAGCCTCGATACGCTGAAAATTACCGAGGTACCAGTTTCCTCAAAATATAATCCTGATTGACTATCTCATGTTTACGATCTATTGCTCGTCCCCATGGCTTAGCAATCTCGATAACTTTACTTAGTAGTGCGTATACAGGCCGGGATTGATGATTTTTATTGGAGCTAAACAAGCCATTTGCTAAATACGTACACACCTTAATTTTATCCAATGCAATGCTATCCAAATTTAATTGATTTAAAGAGTGGCCGTTTCTTCGCAAATCCTCAATGGTTTCTGGAGTAATATCAACATTATGAACTTCCTTGAGCGCTTTGCATAATTCGTCATTGTAAAAATTTGCCAATTCGAAGCTGTTTCCTTGCAATGAATCCTTATCGATTAATGTATCTGTAGCCTGATTCTGACCCCAGATAAAAATCCATTCCTCTGGAAAACTATAGGACTTCCCCCCGTGTTCCGTAATTACCCCCGATTTCAATTGGTCAGGAAGACCATTTTCTTTGTCCGTGCATAAAAATGGGATTACTTGCCACTGCTCAATATAGCAACGGATAAGGTTCCTAAAATCACTGGACACTTTTTTCTTGTATTTTCCGTTATCTTTTACATTGAGAGTGGTTCCAAAGAAGGCTTCTGTACCACCTAAGTTGACAATATGAATAGATAAGCTAGCCCAGCTTATTGAGAAAAAAGCTTCGCAAATAATCGGCAATACAACTTGCTCGCTTTTACCTTCTACAAACAAAATCATGCTCGGGTGGTACCCATATCCAAAGTCATTTGCAAGATAATAGCGCCTTTTATAATCATCATTATAATACAAGCCATCCTCTGGTTTTTCGGAATAGCGATCCAGCCTAATTGAATACGAAGTCCTATATAACGACGGGTTCAAATTGGCACATATTGTGAGGATATCCTCATGTGCTATATCCATAACCTCATCGATGTCTGGCATCTTCTTGTGAGTAATATCTTCTAAGATTTTCTTGGTCATAGTTGCTATTTGTAGGTGTTCGATACCAAGCCTTACTTGTCCTTTTAATACACGCTTCTTCTCCCAAGAAATATTTTTCCAAAGCTGAAGCCAATCGTTTTTTGCTCCCTGTCCTAACAACATATCTGCTTTTCGACAAAATTTTGAATAAAATTTGCAAATGGTATCCAGTGATATTCCAATAAAATCAGAATCTTTTTTGGGACAAATACCGGCAATTTTCCTTGAGATATCTTGATCATAAGAAGTCATGGTGACATAGCCTGCTCCCGATTGGTATACGGGATGATATTTGGCTTGAACAAGAAGTAAAAAATGTAGAAATTGGGTAAATTCTACTTGTTTGTTTTGAATGTGGTCCGTATCGATTTCCATTGTTTTTTTAAAGCCCTTGATTAATAAATCCCCATTGGTATCTAAGATCAAAGAGTCCTTAAAGCGGATATCTAAATTTAGGGAGGTTGAGTGGTCTTGTATATAGGAAACCCATAAGGCTTGATAAGAGGCGTAGAATGAATCCACAATCTTATTACTTGATTTTAGGAATTCTTCCCAGGGTCTAAATTCTTCATTGTCTGGACTAGAAATATGTCCATTCTCAAATAGAGATAGCCATTGTTCGTGAGTGTCAGGACGAAAAGTGGTTGGCCGGAAATAATCAACTTCGGTTTTTTCGTCGATAAAAACTTTACCATCCAGAATTCCATAAGACTTTGGGCGTTTTAAAGAATCTCCATTTTTTTTGAAATAGATCCATTCTGTCTCCCTTCTAGGTCGGCTTAAGCGGAATATAGGGAAAAATAATTTTTCTTTTTCAAAAGATTCAAGTTGCTCCACTGAAAGTTGAAGGCCCAGTTCTTGGCAATATTTTAAAAATTGATTTGAATCCATCGGCGTGTTTTCAAGATACCGCATCTCGTTAAAATATTTTCTTAAAAAAGCACAACTATTTTTCATTCCACCTTCAAACAGTTATTTTGATTTTATAGCCTCGATACGCTGAATACATCTTCAATACTGCGAATTGATTTTTCAATCAAGGCAAGGGTCTTAAGGCTTTTGGTTTCTAATGTAATGTGGGCTCTCATATGGTCTTCTTGTTGAACAGTTTTTGTAGAAACTTCTCGAATATTTGTCTTTGTGGTGGAAATGCTATTTAAGATATCTTTTAGAATACCAATTCGATCAAATGCCTTCACAATCAATGTCGTGATATACACATGTTTGCTGTCATTATGCACAGCCCATTCAGCCTGAATCATACGCGAGTGGGCTTGTTTTTTAAGGTGTAAAATATGGAGACAATCTTGTCGATGAACCGACACGCCACGTCCTACGGTTACAAATCCAATAATAGAATCTCCTGGAATGGGGTGACAACAATGAGCCAATTTTGACAAGACATGATTTTCTCCCACGATACGGATGTCGCTGAGTCCTTCCTCTGATGAAGCAGGAGGATTGTAAGGCGATCGAGACGAAGAGCGGGGGGGAGGGGTGAGCTCTGTTCTCAATGGAGAAAGAGATGGGATCGGCTCTTCAATCTGTTGTTTTTTTATCCATTGCTTAATTTTTGTTTTTGCTTGACCGGTAACAACAAACTGAATCCAATCTAATTTTGGATTTTGTTTTTTTGACGTGAGAATTTCAACCCTATCGCCACTTTGAAGCACATGGTGTAGCGGAACAATATGGTTGTTTATTTTTGCACCCACACAACAATGCCCAATTTCCGTATGAATTTTATAGGCAAAATCAACAGGGGTAGCTCCTTTTGGCAGAATCTGGACAGCCCCTTTTGGGGTAAAAACAAAGACCTCGTCAATAAATAAATCTACTTTGAGTGCCTGTAGAAAATCATGAGAGGGTGTTTGTTCTTTTTGGTTTTCCAAGATCTGTCTCAACCAGGAAAAATCTGCATCAAAGTGACGGGTTTGCTCTCCCTCTTTGTATTTCCAGTGAGCGGCTACCCCATACTCAGCAATTTGGTCCATTTCCGCTGTCCTGATTTGCACTTCAACGGGCTGGCCTTGGGGGCCAATCACAGTGGTATGAAGGGATTGGTACATATGGGATTTTGGCATGGCAATATAATCTTTAAAGCGACCATTGATCGGTTTGAATGATGCGTGTACGACACCCAAGACTTCATAACATTCTTTTAGATTGCCCACCATAATCCTAACCCCGAGGGCATCGTACAATTCATCAAAAGCAATATCTTGAGAGAGTAGTTTTTTGTAAATGCTATAAAAATGTTTTGGCCGACCCCGGATTTTTGTTTTGATATGAACACGATCTAACAAAACGGTCAGCTTATCGATAAAATTTTCTACGAGTTGTTCACGTTCTTCTCGTTTGGAAGAAATAAGCCGTTTAATATCTTGAAAGTCTTCGTATTGTAAATAATAAAAAGCAAGATCTTCCAATTCCCATTTTAAGGACCACATGCCCAATCGATGAGCCAATGGAGCAAAAATATCCCGAGTCTCTCTAGCAATAGCTTGTTGACGATCTTTTGGCTTAAACTTTAAGGTGCGCATATTGTGAATACGGTCTGCTAACTTGATAATAACAACGCGAATATCTTTGGCCATAGCCACAAACATTTTTCTAAAATTATCTGCTTGTGCATCTTCCATGGAATCAAAATGGATTTTTCCAAGTTTGGTCACTCCCAATACCAAGTCACATACTTCTTTGCCAAACAAGTTTTTTATATGAGTTTCTGAATAGGGCGTATCTTCTAATACATCATGCAGCAACCCAGCACATAATGTTGTAGCATCCTGCTTGAGATCGGCTAAAATAGAGGCGACTTCTAGTGGATGTGTGATATACGCATCACCAGACTTTCTGAATTGCCCATCATGGGCTTTTTTTGCGAATGCGTACGCGGATTTAATCGTCTCAACATCATGAGGGGGTAAATAGAGCATGATTTTCTCTAGAAGATCTTGAATAGATGTTTGTTGTTTTGAGCCCATTGGTTTAGGTTACATCCACAATAGAAAGTTGTAGCCGATCGGTATTTTGCCAGTAATTCATCTCGAGTCTAAAAAGAACCTCCAAAGACTCTTTGTATAGCATATCTAATTTATGCGCCAATCCAAATCCAATGCCGTCCCATACGTTTTTACCCTCTTTATCCGTGAAGACAACTTTGATGTGACTCCCATCCCCTACGGGTTTGCATGCGATAACGTTTAATGAGTTGATATAAAAAAGGGGTTGAGGGTTGCCTGCCCCAAATGGGCCTAATTGACATAATTCGGTATAAACCTTGTCGGATAGTTGATCGGGCTGTAATACAGCGTCAATGCTTAAGACGGGTTCAAGCTGATTGGGGTGGATATGGGTATGACAAAAAGCCAGAATTGCTTTTTTAAATTCAGGAATTTGAGAGTCTTCAATACTAAATCCAGCAGCTTCTTTATGCCCTCCAAATGAGATAAAAAAATGAGAAAACGGGCGCAAGATATCATAGATATTAATATTGCCAATGGTCCTGGCAGATCCACGGCCAATCCCATTCTCTACTGCAATTAATACGACAGGACGACTATGTTTTTCAGCTAATCTAGATGCAATGATACCAATGATACCCCCATGCCATTCGGGACTGCTTAAAACAATAATAGAGGAAAGGCCTTCTTTGCTGAGTGCATCCTGAGCTTCTTTGAGTAAGAGCTGTCCCATAGATTGCCTCTTGGTGTTGAGTTGGTGGAGTTGTTCAGATAAAGCCAATGCTTTCTTCGGGTCTTTTTCCAATAAGAGCCTGACACCCAAAGAGGCATGGTGGATGCGTCCAGCAGCATTTAAATGAGGTGCAATAGAGAAACCAACATCCCGAACGCTAATGGTCGTTTTGTTAAATTGAATGCAGGTCAGTAGGGCATCTAGTCCCACACAGGTGCGTTTGTTTAGTGCGAGCAAGCCTTGAGAAACGATGCGGCGATTTTCTCCTTTAAGGGTTGCAACATCTGCAATGGTGCCCAATGCAGCCAAGTCCCAGTAGGCAGAAGGGTCGATTCCTGGATGGCGAGTGGCCAAATACTGAATAACCTGTAATACAATACCTGCGGTACAAAGATGCCATAGAGGATGTGTAGGATCTAATTGTTTTGGATGAATTAGGACATTAGCATTGGGTAGAGTTGTTGGTAGCGTATGGTGATCTAAAACAGCCACTGCCAAGCCAGCTTCACGCAAAGATGCAATTTCTTCTAGGCTACTACCACCACAGTCCAACGTTATAATGAGCCCATAGGGGTCTGTTGCGTGGGCAGCTAAAAGTCTTGGAATAACAACTGGGGTTAGCCCATACCCTTCATCAAATCGGTGTGGAATCCAAAAGTCAACCCGACAACCCATTGTCTGAAGTACAGTCACCATCATGCTAACGGATGTCATGCCATCTACATCATAGTCTCCATACACCAGTATTTTTTTTCCAGACTCGCGTGTCTGAAGAATGAGATTGTAAAAATGAGTGAGTAGATCACTATCAAAAGTAGATACAGGCAGTGTATCTGGAAATAAAAAGGACATGGCATCAGATACAGAACGAATCCCACGATTTAGCAGGATCTGAGCGACTAAAGAAGAACCCCCTATTTTTTGACTTATTTTTTGACTGAGATCAGGTTGTTGAGTAAATAGCTCCCACATACTAGTGGGTTCGGATTAAAAATAATTCTTGCCCGTACTCAATAGGAGTGCCATTTTCAACACAAATTTTCTCAATAACCCCACTAAATTCTGATTCTATTTCATTAAATAATTTCATAGCCTCTACGACACATAAAACCTGCCCAGGCTTAATGGAATCGCCAACCCTTACAAAAGGAGGAGCCTCTGGTTTTTGGGATGCATAAAAAGTGCCCACCATCTGAGACTTAATGGCAAGCAACCCATCCGATACAGGAGGTTCAATAGGAACGGATACGGAGGGGTTGGTAGCGGGATGTGCAATAGGCGACGGAAAAGTGGCTGGGATAGCAGAGGGTATAATAGACGGTGTGTGATACGTGGATGGAGAAGGCGTCAATTCTTTTTTAACATCAATTTTAACCCCCTCTAACTCGAGGCTAAGATGAGAGATCTGGGCACTCTCAACCATCTGGATAATGCGCTTAATCGTTTTTAAATCCATGAAGACATCTCCAATAAATCCCTATAAAATAATTAAACGCCCATTCTACATACTGAGTGCCTATTCGTCAAAATCGCTGGTGGTCTGGTATGCTATTGCTGGCTTGGGCGAGACAATCGCTGTGAGGACAAACTCATAGAGGAAAGTCCGGGCTCCACAGAGCAGAATGCCTCCTAACGGGAGGACAAGGGAATTCCCTTGATGGAAAGTGCCACAGAAAGTATACCGCCAAATTTTTGGTAAGGGTGAAAAGGTGAGGTAAGAGCTCACCAGAAAAGCTGTAAAGCGTTGTCTACGGTAAACCCCATTCGGAGCAAGCCCAAATAGGAGAAGAGAAGCTGCTCGTTTCACTTGGATTCTCGGGTTGGGTGCTAGAGGTTATTTGTGAAAATAATCCCAGATAAATGGTTGTCCACGACAGAACCCGGCTTATTGCCCAAGCCAATGCCGCTCACTAAGACGGCTAGTCATAAAACTGAAGGTCTTTTCCATAGGTGTCTTCCATGAGGAGCATGCTGATACCTGCCAGACAAATAACACCGATGCCCACATATAGGGCTGCGTGGACCAATGATGTTCTCTGAGCCAGCCATTGAAACAATAGGGTCATGGGTACAACCCCACCTCTTACAAAATTTGGAATCGTGATGGAGGCAGTGGCCCTCATATTGGTGCCAAATTGTTCGGCTGCTACTGTGGCAAACAAGGCCCAGTACCCGCTGGCAATGCCGAGATAAACAATAAGGCAATAGTAGGCAAAAGGGGAGCATCCTCTGGCAAAGACATAGAGAATAACGCCTAGAGACAATAGGGCTAAAAATAACAAGAGTATTTTTTTTCTGGACCGAGTTATTTGGCTTAGCACCCCACTCATGCAATCTCCTACAACAAGCCCAGCGTAGCCCCACATGATGGCCTTTCCCGCTTCAATGGGCCCTGTGACATGTGCTACACGGGATAACTCTGGTGAAAACATCACCAGAATACCAATCACAAACCACAATGGAAGCCCAATCAAGATGCATCTTACATATCTAAAAAATAA
Organism: Candidatus Marinamargulisbacteria bacterium; assembly: GCA_964202165.1. Classification (GTDB taxonomy): domain Bacteria; phylum Margulisbacteria; class Marinamargulisbacteria; order SXXA01; family JAHFDB01; genus CAXNHA01. Next base: position 20,118 of record CAXNHA010000012.1, read on the forward strand.
GTCTTTTTTGGTAAAAAAACGTAAAAATTCACCCCGTTTAATGGTCTGATTGGATTGTGCATTCTCAAACAAACCAGACTCTTTTACCGACAATCTCAACGCCAATAACAGGAAGCCCAGAAGACCCCCCAGAAAAAAATTCATCCGCCATGAAAAAAATTCTGCCACCAATCCCGCCACAACAGCTCCAGATACACCGACTGTCGCTACGATCGTGGTGGCATAGCCACGTGTTTCCTTGGAAAGAGATTCGGCTACTAGGGTGATCCCTGCTCCTAACTCTCCCGCCAAGCCAATACCTGCGACCAACCGCCAAAAAGCATAGAATGGAATGGTATGCACAAAAGCATTGGCGATATTGGCAGTAGAATACAAAAAAATTGATCCAAATAAGACGGCGACTCTGCCCTTTTTGTCTCCTAAGATTCCCCAGAATAGACCCCCGATAAGCATTCCCGTCATCTGCATGTTTAACAAAAAAACACCTTTGCTAAGCAATGAAGGGCCAGAAAATCCAAGTGACTTTAAGCTTGTCATGCGTACCACGCCAAACAAAACCAAATCATAGATATCTACAAAATAGCCAAGAGAGGCCACAATTACGGCCATGCTGACAATTTGTTTTAAGGAGGTTTTTAGTATGCCAATCTTCATATGCTTATAGTCCTATCCAAATTGGATGGTATGAACCTTGCTTGGACATCCCAGATCATACAGCCCTTTTTGAAAGTCTGTCACAGATAATTTTAATGAATCATTTTCTGTAGACAAAACCAATAGAGGGTCTCCATAGAAAGGTGGTTCAAATTGAAGCGTCCCCTTTAAAGACAGTAGATTTTTTTTGACTTCATTTGCAACAGATTCAGTAGGATCTAGGCAAATAAGATGCGGGAAACAATCCAAGATAAGGGATTTTAAAAAAGACAGATGGGTACTCGATAAAGTAACGGTATCCACATGTGGATGGTGTCTCAATAGATCGTTGAAAAAAACGTGGATTAGGTCTCGGCAAGCCTTTTGGTTTTTTACAAACAAAAAAGATTCCATGCTTTCGATGAGTATGGATGCATCCACTGGTATGACGTGTACATGTTTATCGTTTTTGATTGTTTCAATATGATGGCTCATATTTTTGCTAAAAACCAAATTTTGGGTCCCTAAAATAGCAATATGACCGCTTTGACTGGCTAAGACGGCTTCTTGAATGGGTGGAAATACACCAATAAGCGGTATCGTTGCAGAAAGCGTATCTAGCACCGTCATGCTAGGTGTATTTGAGGCTATCACAATGAGTGGTGGAGAAAAGTGCTTCTCAAACCAATGGATTCGATCCTGTATGTTTTTTTGCAACATGGGCAACGACATTTTTCCGTATGGAAAGCTGGCTCGATCAGCCAAGTAAATCAGTGGATAGCCAGGGAGAACCTTCTGAATGGCTTTGACGACACCATAACTACCAATTCCCGAATCAAAAACAGGGATGCCGCCTTTGTATTTATTGAAAATAGTCATTTTTTTTCTTTCCTAGCATCTCCTGAACCAAATCGCATTGATGATCACATTGATGCAAAATTGTAGCTTAGTGTTAGCGGCTGAATTTTTCTAGGGGTCTTTATCTTGCCAAAGGGATTTGTCCGCCTTCTTCTCAATATAAAATGAATCTTCAAAGCTTCTAAATCTTTGTGTTTTTTAATACGAAACGCTATCATCAAGCCTTCGATTACAAAGCAAAAAAGGAGGTGTATTTTGGCAAAACTGCCTCCGATTTCGTTTGTCTTCGAAAGATATTGAATTATTAAAAGGGGCTTTTTAATGACTGATCAGAAAATAGAACAGGACTCACAAGACTTAATTAAAACGCAAGATACCCCTCCCGCTTCTCCATCTCCTACCTCCCCGTCATCGCCAATAGCTCACAACAACATGACCTTGCCGGATGGACGTGTTATCCCTTTTGCTTCTACAGAAGACTTGATCAAACCCAAAAGA
>CAXNHA010000013.1:0-20045 GCA_964202165.1 Candidatus Marinamargulisbacteria bacterium
AACTTGATTTCTTGTGAGTTCTGTAAATTTTATGAATTGCCTAGATTGTTGTGCGAGTTTTTGCAACAAGTAGATCTGCACTAGAAAACACCCCTTTTCTGTGTTGAATTTATGATGATAGTGATACGAGATTGTAGTCTAGCGTTAACGACTGGATTTTTCTAGGGTTTTGAACACTTATTGGCCAAATAAAAATCTGAGCACTGATATTTTTCCTTAAATTTAGCATAATAATGTTTGAGAATTCCTCCCACTGGGATGGCGATTAAAATACCAAAAAAGCCCAAACAATTACCCCCTACAATCAACACCACAATTGTCAAAAAAGGATCCAATCCAACCCTATTGCCAGTAATTCTAGGCGTAAGAACAAAGCTTTCCATCATCTGGCCAACACCATAAATAGCAATAATCAGAAAAAAATGAGTCCAAGACACAAAGTTGGCCAACGTCATCACAACCCCCACCAGAACAGAGATACTAAATCCAACGTACGGAACGAGGTATCCATATCCCGTCACAATGCCGATCAAAGGCCCATATTTCATACCTGCCCACCAAAAAGATCCTCCATAAAAAATAGCTAGCATCGTACAGACCAAGAGTTGCCCACGAATATAGCCACCCAATACACGGTTGAGCACATCTGAAAAACTCTGAAGATGTCCCCTAAATCGAGGCGGGAAAAATCCCAAAAACTCCACTGCCATCTGCTCAAAATTTTGCAAAGAATAATAAAAAAATACGGGAAAAATAAACAACTTCAAGATCCACAACGCAATGACGACCACATTAAAAAATGTCTTCTGGATTAGCCCTGTAAAACTTGCAACCGTGTGAATAGAAAAACCAGAAACCATCTGTCTCATCTCAGTCAAGATATCCTCAGCACGAAAATGAAAAGGCAGATGATGCAACTGGCTAAATTGCTCGAGTCGTTCAAAAAATTGAGTTAAGATATGCGGAAAGTCCAAGCCAATAGAGACAATCAAGTGAATCAACATAGGACCTAAAACAATACAGATAGCCGTCAAGGCAAAAAAAGCAAGTAAAAAAGTGCCGTTAATAGCCACCCATCTAGGTACTCCCCAAACCCTCAGTCGGGTAATCACAGGATGCAAGACATAGGCCAAGAAAAAAGACAAAGCCAACGGCACCAATGCATCTCCAAGGTAATACAAAAAAAACATCCCAGACAAAATCAAGAAAAAGGGGTAGAAATAATAAGAAAGTTTATGCGTCACAACGCCTATTCTATAGACAGGCTTATGCCCTGTCTATCCTGTATATCTTACGTTCTATTTTTGAGAGTCTTTATGTATAATACCAAGAAAAATGATAAGCAAAACCACCATACAAAGGGTTGATACATGGCAATGGGAATTGGCGCAGGAGGGTTAAAACCAGGTTCAAAAAATCCAGATCCTGGCTCAAGGGCTACTACTGGGGGAGCCGTAGATAAGCCGTTTTCTATTGAAGCAGGCCAACAAGTCAATCGATCGGTATCCGCTCCAACAGCAACTCCCGTAGATGCAACGCAACAGTCGGCACCTACGGCCCCGCTCACCAAAAAAACCGACATCCCCAAACAACCCACAATCAATCGCCCCATGTCTCAACAAGACGTGGCTGACCTTCTGATTAAATTTCAAAAATCGCCCACCCCTAGCAACAAACAAATCATCTCCACCATTATTCAGTACGGGCTGGAAGCCTCTTTAAAAAACTTTGACTCTATCCACCAATTGCTCCAGGGTCGCACACAAATCAACGCCACTGAGTCCGCTGTTATTTCCCAGCTCAAAAACCTGCCTTCTCCAAAATCTGTAGACATTATTTCACAATTCTTGCTCTCCTCTTCTCCAAGTCAAATGACAACCCTATCCACTGTTCAACAATCCCTTCAACGCCTCTCTGTCCTCCTTCAAGGCAGTTCCTTACCCTTCGCATCCTCTCTTAGTGGGCTCGTATCCGATATGGATTCTAGATTCAAAAAGATCTTGGAAAAAATAAAAGAAAACCCTCTTTCTTTACTCAAATTAAACAAATCTGGGTTGTTAGGCGATCTAAAAACACTGTCCGAATTTTTGGGTGGCGTCGATCAAAAGTTTTTATCTGAAGAAAACGCAACCCTGCAAGGGCTTAAACGAGAAATTCAACGCTTTAAGTCCAGCGTCTCTGGTTTTATTGAAAGTCACCTCACAGCTCCTATCCTGTCAAAAGAAAACTCTCAAAACCTTGTTGGATCTGACTCATTTATCTACCTCGCTATTCCAAATCCACTGGCAGAAAATCAGTCTTCTATTGAAATTTTAATCAAAAAAGATCCCAGAGATCCTGATAAAAAAATAAATCCCAACAAAACAAAACTTTTTTTAAATTTTCAAACCCCCGACATTGGTAGCCTTGGCATTGAAGTCGAGATTTCAGATCGTCAGCTGTGGTACACGTTTTATTCTGATTCTTCTCAGACCAAACAAACAATTTTTTCTACCCTCCCCGAACTAAAAGAAAAAATGAAAGCCTTGGACTACGATATCATTCAAATCCAAACCCGAGAAAAGAAATTGGATATCCAAAAAATTTTACTTCCAACACTTAATTTAGATACCATTTCCAGAGTCGTAGCAGAAGTATGACACCTACTCCTCCACTCTTTAAAAAAAGACCCTCCGACAAATCCAAAAAAATCAAACACCGCATTGAAGATCTACAATTACCCGTTGAAAAAAAGAAAATCCAAGCCATTGCCTTAAAATATGATTTTAAAAAGTCAAAAGCCCCTCGTATTGTTGCCTTGGGAAAAGGTGCAATGGCTGAAAAAATTTTAGAATTAGCCGAAGAACACAAAATACCATTTTACGAAGACCAATCTCTCACCGATTTGCTCGCAAAACTAGACATTGATACCGATATCCCCCCCGAATTATATACGCTGGTAGCAGAGGTCTTAGCCTTTGTTTATCAGTTGGATAAACTCAACAAAAAAAGAAGAAAAAAACGCTAGAGATTTTTTTTTTTTGTAGTACAATTTGGAGCATGAAAAAGCATATCCATCTCTATATCCTCTTGGCTTTGACAAGTCTCTTCTTCAGCTCAGGTGTATATGGAGCCTCTTATGACTATGAAGGAACCAACAAAGAAATCCAACATCCCGCCTTACAAACCTGCGTCGAAGGCATGGCTTCCCACCAGAAACAATGGTACAACTACCACCAATACACCGCCAATTTGGATGTGCCAGGCTATATGGAATATGGTGGCTACAATTACAGCAAAGATGGCGTCATTTCGATAAAGCCATTTTGGCGTTGGAGAGCTATTGCCGGACCAGAGGAAACAGGTCGTAATTTGGATATTGCAGTAGACTATTTGTTTAGAGCATTTTTTTGTGTACGTCTGCCCACAGGAAAAATAGGTTATACCCGAGACGGAAGGCTCAAATTACTCTACCCGAGCAGAAAATTGGTACTACTAGCAAGCGAGCTTCCCATTTTAAACGAAAGCGGTCAGCCAATTGTTTTACCCCCAGGACAAGACATTGCTTTTTCAAAATCAGGCGTCATTTATCTCGATAGCAACCCTGTAGACAAATTAAAGATAGCGGTTTTTAAATCAGAAAAAACCATGACGGATTGTTTGGACAGCTTTAACGGTGTTATTTTTTTTGAACGATTTGGCGAAGCAGAGTTTGACACAGAAGCATCATACGCTGTTCGACAAGGATTTATTGAGAGGCCCAACGTCTTAAAAGCGTTAATAGGAGACGGTACATTTGCCAAATACGGCAGCGAGGCTAGTGCAAAGTTAGGCAGGACCTCTATCAAGACCATGACCTCTGTTATCCAGATGACCAATCCATAAGCCACATCATCCCAACACAACAAGGAGACATCCATGATTAACCAACTTTTCATGAGCAAATCAGCCCTATTTGCCTTTCAACGAAAGTTGCAAGTGATCTCCGCAAATATCGCGAACTCCCAAACCACAGGATACAAACGTCGTCGTGCAGATCTAGAAAGTCTTTTTCCAATCGTATTTGAAGGAGCACTCACAGACTCTGACGAGACGATCAATTCCCCCGACAAAAAACGAAAACGGTATACTGAATATGGTACCGGTGTTCGGGTAGCTGATGTCAGCAAAGATTTTACAAGCGGAACAGTAGAAATCACCAACCAGCCTTTGGATCTAGCCATCGACGGCAATGGATTTTTACAATTCAGACTACCAGATGGCACCCTTGCCTACAGCCGTGCTGGCAATTTACACATGAGCTATGATGGGACGTTGGTGGATTCTGGCGGACATCCTCTAGAGCCGCCTATTCAGATTCCAAGAAATAGCACCGACATTATCATCAACGAAGAAGGTCGGGTATTTGTTCAGATCAGTGGCCAGACAAACCCATCCGAAATTGGTCAGATTCTATTGGCCAACTTTCCCAATCCAGAGGGACTTAGGGATTTTGGTCAAAATCTTTATGCCCAAACAGCCTCCTCTGGCGATCCAACATATGATACCCCGGGACTTAATGGCGTTGGCAAAATCAAGCAACGTGCGCTGGAATTTTCCAATGTCAATGTCATTGCAGAAATGATGGATATGATTGTCACCCAACGGTCATTTGAGCTCATCGTAAAAACCATTCAAGCTGGAGAGGCTATGTTAAAAGCATCCAGTGACCTTGGCAAATAACATGTCCATACGCTATTGGATCGTATGTGTCACAATTGGATTGGTGTCTGGATGTTGGTCCTCTAGCGTTGTTGCTCTCACTCCGATGGAGCTGAGATTGGCTCTGGAACGTCAGATTATTGCCTACGCAATTGACCAGTATCCAGGCATCAGCTCTAGAGACGTCCAGATTTCTATCCGCAATTTTTCAGAGATCCAGCATGATGCAGACAAAGGAAAACATGTAGCTATTTTGTTTCAGCCAAACAATCAGATTTTAGGTATCACAGTGCTATCTTTTACCGTCCTCAATAATCACCTTCAAGAGATCCAACGTAGCAAAATCATTACAGACATTGCCATCTACCATCAGTTTGGCAAAACAAAAAAACTCATCCGACAAGGAGAGCGTATTACTTCAAGAAACACCTCTATTGTCTACGAAACAATCAAAGGAAAACCTCTAGATGCTTATCATTTTTTTTCACAGATACAAGGAAAAGAAGCCTCTATCACATTGGGCAGTCAAACGTATCTTACCCCAACACTGATCAAATCAGTGCCTATTATCCCAAAAGGGAAAACCGTAACCGCGACATTAAAAAAAGAAAATATTGAGTTAAAATTTAAGGCAACAACATTGGAAGATGGTTTTTTAAACAAGCCCATTCGCTTTAAAAGTTTGTACAAAGACTTTAAAACAATGGAAGGAGAAGTCATTGATTCCGAAAATATTTATATCTATCGCACTTAGCCTAATACTGGTGCTATCTCCATCCCAACATGCCGATTCTTTGTGGAAATCGGGAAAAGGATCCTTGTATGGCGTGGCAAAAAAAGAAATCCAAGTTGGAGATCTCATCACTGTATTAATTTCAGAATCCACATCGGCAGCTCAACAAGCCAATACAAAAACATCCAAAGAGTCCGATATCAACACCAATCTTTTATCAGGATGGAATCAAGTCGCCAATTTATTAGGAAACGAAATCAATCGAAAAACATATGACTTTACCCTAAAAGGTGGAGATGATTTTAAAGGATCTGGACAAACATCTCGCCAAAGTCGCGTCACCTCAATTGTAACCGCGGTTGTAACCGAAATTTTGGATAATGGTAGCGTGTACATTGTGGGAGAACACAAGGTAAAAGTAAACAATGAGGTCGAAACAATCCATGTCTCAGGTATTGTTAGACCCGCTGATATTGGTGCCAATAACACCGTCAATTCTTCTCAAATTGGTAAGATCGAAGTAGCTGTCAATGGCGTGGGTGTGGTTGGAGCCAAGCAATCACCTGGTATTATTACAAAGTTATTTAATTGGCTGTTTTAATGAAACGATCTTCTTATCTTTTTTTTCACGCTCTTTTTCTCATTATTTTGGTATCGCATCATCTTTTGTTACCGACGTATCTACTGGCAGAAGCCTCCCCTGTACGGTTAAAAGATATCGGGCGTATCCTAGAAGCCAGAGAAAACCAATTGATTGGATTTGGACTGGTAACAGGGTTGCGAAACACAGGCGATTCTAGCAGCACCGTATTTACCAACGCAGCCCTAACCAACTTGCTAAAAAAAATGGGGGTCAGTAGTGCAAAAGAATTTAATTCTAGAAACGTAGCATCTGTCATTGTCACGGCATCCTTGCCTCCTTATGTCAAAAAAGGCCAACGAATTTCTGTCACCGTCTCCTCTGTAGGAGATTCCGTTAGCCTTATCGGAGGCACCCTCTTAATGACGCCACTACAAGGCCCTGATATGGAAACCTATGTGGTAGCACAGGGCCCTCTCTCTATCGGAGGATTATCTGAGCAATCTAGCAATGGCTCTGAGTATAAAAATCAATCTACAACCGGACGCATCATCAATGGTGGTATTGTAGAAGCAGAAGTCCCTATCACTCTCTCAGACCAACGCAATCTCACATTTATCTTAAACGAATCCAATTTTGTCAGCACCACCCGTGCCGCAAAAGAGCTTCAAAACAATGGGTTTGTGACAGCAAAAGCCATAGATGCCAATACCATAAAAATCCCCTTGACGGACATCGACTCTTCCGACTTGATCACCACCATTGCCAAAGTTGAAAACATTCAATTTACGCCAGATGCATCTTCAGACATCGTGATCAACTCCCGAACAGGCACCATCATCATCGGCGAAATGGTGCGCTTGTCGCCAGTAGCCATTACCCATGGAAGCATTTCTATCAAAATCACAACTGCTCAGCAAGGTGCTGCCAATGGTATCGGCGGTGGAGCCGCTGAAACAGCCGACAACGCCATTAAAATTGAAGAAAAACCATCAAAGCTAACCTACCTCAATCCGTCAAATACCTTGTCTAGCTTGGTCAATGCACTCAATGAATTGGGGGCGACGCCACAAGAATTGGCAGAGATCATTCAAGCCCTGTATGAATCCAAAGCCCTAACAGGGCAAATTCGTGTCTTATGATGTCCTATTTTCTGTACATGAGCGGTCTTATCCTCTGTCTGAGTATGTTGTATATCCCTATATGGGGTGATGATCTTCTCTTGATGCCGATGGAAGTCGATCCGCCTATGGAACGATTCTATGAACACGGAGAAAATCCAGAAAAAAACCTTGAAGCAGTTGAAAGCCACTTTATCCAAAACGTCTTTTTAAAAGATATGCTTCCTGAAAACACCTCGCTTCTATCCGAACAGGAGCAAGAAGAGTTACCAATGAGTTTTCAAGGAGGCACGGAACGTGAGATACTGATACGAGAACTATCAAAAAAATTAGCAAAACAAGACATATTAAACCTAAAGCGATTGATAAACCATGCAAGAGTCATCCCAAAAAAATATCCCAATTGATATAGCAAAGCTTCGATACCAAGAAGTGCTTCAGCTGGATAAGCACACGCAGATTCCAGATACATTGATTCAAGAAAATATAACAATGATAGAAGGTATTGCACGTACCATTGCCTCCAAAAGCACACTGCCAACTGGTATCGAGCTCAATGACCTCATCAGCTGGGGTAGTGAAGGATTGATAAAAGCCTATCGTAGCTTTGATCCCAAAAAAGGATCTACATTTCAAACCTATTCCTATTACCGCATTCGAGGAGAAATCTATGACTCCATTCGGAAAGAATGGAACCATAAAAACCCTATTACTTACCAAAAATACAAGAAAAATCTCCAAGAAAAACTGGCTGATTTTATTGAAGAATCCTTAGAATCTGGCATTGAACTAAACACACAAAAAGTCGGAGAAACGCTTCAAAAAATTATGGCAGCCTCTGCTATGTCGTATGTCATTTCATTGGAAAATATAGAAGAAAAAGAAGAACCCTACTATGTAGAAAATCATCTGGATCCCAATACATTTTTACAGGAAGAAATTGACAAATTATCCTCAGAAGAACAAGAGATCATCAATCTGTTTTACACAAACGGACTCAAACAAAAAGAAATCGCCTCCAAACTCAATCTCTCTACCAGTAAAGTATGTCGGCTTCACTTAAAAATTTTGGAAAAATTAAAAATCCAACTTGAGAAAAGATCAAAAGAATGACCTACAAATGTCTTTTTATATGTTTTTTTTTAGCCTTGCCTTCTTTTGTGTATTGCCAAAATCTAGAGTCTATTTTATTTGGCCAAAGCTATGCTAAACTAGAGATCGGTATTCGGAAGTCCTCCAAGCTTCAAGCCATTTATGCCTATGACATTGCCAACCTTGCTACACCAGGATTTAATCCTATTTTACCGCCTGAAGATGTACGAACATTGAAAGAGCTCACGATTAGTGGAAGAACAAACAAAGACATTTTACTAGAATTTTTAATGGGAAAAATGTCAGAAAATGCCAAAAGATACACATCGTATCTCACCCTTTGGAAATCCGACATTGATCTCTTAAGACGTATTGTCACATTGGGTAAATAGAAAGGAAATGCATATGACTATCCATTTTTTATCTAGAAAATCTTTCCTATTGACCTCTATTGTTCTAACCAGCGTGTTGTTTTGGACCGTCTTATCCTATGCCCAATCTCTTGAATCCGCATTAGAGGCAAGCCTGAGTGGCATCATTGCACACCGAATAAAGCTCTCCACCGTCGCCAAAAATGTTGCCAACCTATCCACATTAAGAGTAGAAGAAACGGGGCTTCCCTATCAAAAAGAGTATACTGTTTTTGAAGCCTACAAAGGAGGTGTTCGGGTCAAGTCAATTGAAAAAAGCACCGAGCCTTTTTTCAACTATCCAGATGGGGGCCCTCCACAATCAAGTGGTGGTTACACGAGTTTTCCAAACATCAATTTGCCAGAAGAAATGATGACCATGTCCTACTCCGAAACCATGATCGAAGCCAACATAGCCTGTTATAAAAACTCCAAGCAACTCTACCAACAAACCATCGATATCTTAAAATAAATGAATATCCAGCCTGTTCCAGCCATTCAACAAATAGCCTCCGTGGGCCCTTCTCCTCAGAAAGGGTCTCTGTCATTTGATACGTATTTTAACAAGGCGTTGGCCACCAAAGAGTCCCAACCCCAACAAATCCCTATTCCCCTATCGCCGCCCCTCTCCATAGACCCAACAAAGCTAGCAAGTCCTCAACTAGTAGAATCCATAGCCCAAAACATGACTCCTCAGAATAAGCGCAAATCAAACCTGTCCAACCTCATTGATGAGATAAATCCTGTCGAAGAATTATCCCCTGACGAGTCGCTCAATACCAAATCAGCAGGCGTGCCAGAAAAAAGGTTTGCACAAGATCTCAACGCTTCGCAATCTCCTATCGATATGTCTCGATTTGCATTGGCACCCAATTCACCCGCAAAAAATCAAGTGATGCCACAAGAACTGCTAGCTCAAGGTGCCAATCCTACACAAAAAGTACGCCAGCCATTTGGGGATATGACTAGCACCAGCACCTATACCCAAGAATCAACGGCATCCTCAACCCCTTTTCAAATTTTTTTAGACAAAGCTGTTGATTTTTTTGAAATGGTGAGCAATCAAGACAACAAAATGGGCACCATGATGGCAGAATATGTAGATGGCAAAACATCTCTAGAAGAATTGGCATTAATCCGTTCAAAAGTCGCTATTGCCCTCACGTTTACACTCACCTTATTAACACAAGTTACCCAAACCTTTAAAGAACTACAAAACATGCAAGTATAGGCATGAGGATGAAAAAAAACACAGATGGCTGAACAAGATTACAATGAAGATTCCGATCTATTAGATGGTCCACCAGCCTCGTACAAACCCAGCTTATTTGTACGATTTAGGCTTTTGTTTGTACTCGTTATAGCAGTAGCAATTGGAGTTGGGGGCTTTTATTTTTTCAAAGGAAATGACAAACTTGGCAAACCCTCTAGCGGTATCAAAAAAATGTCTTTTTTGCAAAAAAATGATGACAAAGAAGCCAAACCCGAGCAAAAAAAAGAAAAAAAAGGCAAGATAAAATATCTAAAACTCTACGATCTTACAGCCGATGAAACAGCAAAAACTCTCAAAGAACTTACCCTCAACAACATCTCATTTAACACCCAACAAAATGGAAAAAACTACAGCATTTTTGTAGATGAAAAAGAAATGGATACAGCCAAAAACCTCCTCGCCCTAAAAGGGTTACCCGGAGGTGGCTCAAAAGGATACGAGCTATTGGACAATTCACAAACATTGGGCGTGACCGAATTTGACAAACGCATACGATTTATGAGGGCCTTATCTGGTGAATTAGAAAAAGCCATCCTTCAATTTAATGCTGTAGAAAGTTGCAAAGTTCAGATTGTACTGCCTGAACAACGGTTATTTGCTGTGACACAACCCCCTGTTACTGCCTCTATCCTCATTCGAAAAAGACCGGGAGAATCCATTACAGATGATACTGTTTTTAGCATCATTCAGCTGGTAGCCAATGCGGTAGAGGGACTCCAGCCAGAAAACATCTCTGTCATCGATACCCAGGGATTTGTGCTGTCCAATGGTATCTTAGAAAGAATAGCCGCAAAAGAAGCCGGCCTGACAAAACCCTCCTCTCCATCCAAAGACACAGCCTTGTCTGAAACATCTCTTGGCACCCCTATTCTGCCAGATGGCGATCAACTTGATAAATGGCAAAGTGTCAAAGAGTCTTTTGAAAAAAGCCTTGAAAAAAAAGCCACCATCCAACTCACCGGTATTCTCCCGCCAGAAAGTTTTAGAATCGCCATCAATGCCGATTTGGGACCATTGGAAAATGGAGAAATCGTAGACATCAAGCGCCTCACCACAAGCATCGTGGTCAACAATGCCCGCGAAGATATTTTTTTGGATACCAATCTCAAAAAACAAATTTTTTCAACCATTGCCAGTGCCATCGGTTATGTCAAAGGCCGCGACACGATCCAACTCAGCAAAGCCGACTTTACCATGATCAACGCAGCTGAACGTGAAAAACTAAAAAACAAACAAGCCCTGAACCGTCTCCTACGATATGCGTGGCGGTATGCCCCGTATGCGTTGTCATTTATGGCAGGGATTGGCATCCTATGGTATGGTATGCGCCAGATCAAAAAGCTGGTTCAGGCTAGAAAAATGCGACGCTCTTCCAATCTAGATGAAGATGCCCAAGTATCTCCAAATCGCGATTCAGACTTTCTTGGGTTGCAAGAAGAAATGATTTTGGAAAAACAATTGGATCAGATCAACAGCCTGGCACAACGAAACAACACCGCATTGCTCCAACTTTTAGAAAGATGGCTGGTTTCCTAAGATGTTAAACAATCAACAGAAAGCACTTCTTCTCATCCAACTGCTACAAGAAAAAGACCTAGATCTCACCGCTCAGTTGTCTGAGCAGGCCTTGGCTACCTTACAATCAATGAATGACCAAGACAAAAATCTACCCAAAGACGCTCACACGATCAAAGAACTCCTCCAATCTCTCCAAAAAAATCTATCCTTGCCTCTCAGTGGTACACAAGACTCTTTTTTGTTGGAAACAGGGCAGGATTTTTCATTGGACAAGACATCATCTTCTCTATTTTCTGACTCTCCTGAAAGCAGTCTATTTTCTTCGGATACCCCTACAGATAAAGCACCCGAGCCTCCCGTTGTAGAAGAACCATCCCCTCCTCTAGACCCCTCGCTTCGCACGCCAAAAGAGATTGCCCATTTGCTAAGCAAACAAAAAAACCAAATCATTGCTTTTGTCTTATCAAAAATAGACGTTGAGCTAAAAGAAAGCATTCTCGATCATTTTACAGACAACCAAAAAAACCTTGTGTTGGCCATCAACATTGATACAATCCCCTTATCCGAAAACGTCTTCAACAAGCTCTATGATACCGTATTCAAAAAATCTCAATCCGACGACGAACCCGACACCCCTCTCCAAAATGACGACACCCCAACAAAGCAAGAGGATACCTGGCACCCACACCAAAGCACACCTTCTTTGGATTTTGGCTTTCGCTCAGACACCTCAACTGGGGATAGCAACGATTCTTTTTTTAAGCTTTAGCCATGGCATTTGCTCTAATACAAGGCCCTCAGCAGAAACAGGGACAAGCACCACACACACCTACAAAAAAGCCAGGCGACCAAAACAAGATTCCACCGTTATCAGTTAGTCAGAAGAAAAATCATCTAGGTCGAAGTCCTGATAAAAATCAAGTAAAAAAGCAAATTGAGTATTTTAAGGAAAATCTAAAGATTCAACTATTTTCTATATCTGAAAACCCTTCTACCTCTGAAAACTCGTCTACAACTCCTCCCCTATCCAACAATAGAGAGGTATCTCCCACAACAGTCCCAACAGCAGAGAAAGCAAGCTCGCCTAACGAAATAAAAAGAAGCGCTGGAGAAGGTGGTGGATCAGAGACCTCACAAACCGTCTCACAAGGAAAACAACCGTCCTTAAAAGACAGTCCCCACATACCTCTCCCCCAAGAAGGCGACAAAGCCCAAAAACAAGAGCCCGTTAAGCCTCAGACTCAGCCTACCAACATCGTCCAAGAACAGCCTACCCAGCAAGCCCCTCTTATCCAAGACAAACCTCAACAGCTAGAAAAAGTCCCATCTCAGACATCCACCCATCAAGAGCCTGTCCCTATCCAAAAACAGTCTCCCAAGATCCAACAAGAACAGCCTACCCAGCAAGCCCCTCTTGCCCAAAATGAAGCTCCCTTACAAAAGCAAAAACCTGATCCTGTTCAACCTCAGACTCCCAAAACCCAAAAACAGCCTACTCATCAACCCTCTCTTACCCACAATCAAACCAAAGCTCCAATAATAGAAGAAAAACCTACGTCCGTTAAACCTCAGGCACCCACTCAGCCTACCAACGTCCACGAACAAAAACCCGTTAAGCCTCACACGGATACATCGATTCAACAAAAACCTACCAAAGCCAAAGAACAGCTTGCCCAAAAAGAATCTCTGATCAAAAACAAAAGCCAAAAACAGGAACAGCAACCGGAGTCCGTTCACTCTCCCACGGATATATCGATTGAACAAAAACCTACCCATGTCCAAAAACAGCCTCCTGAGCAAACACCTCTGATCAAAAATAAAACCCAAGAACAAAAACCCGTTAAGCCTCACACGGACACATCGATTCAGCAAAAACCTGTCCCTATCCAAATCCAACAACAGTCTGCCAAGATCCAAAAAGAACAGTCTGCCCAAGAGAAAACACCTCTGATCAAACATGCACCTCAAAAACAAGAGCAAGAGCTGACACAAAAAATTAAACCCTCCAAAAGCCTGGCTATCGATATCCCATCACTAGACAACAAAACACCCATCGAAAGTATAAAAATTGCCTCCGAAGCATTTAACATTATCCAAACCTCTCATCCCCAAGAAGCACCAGTTGTCGCCAAAATTATCCACACTGTTGCCAAATTGGTAGAACCCCAGATACCGACCACCCTCAAGACAATCATCACCCTCATCCAAGACGCTTACAACCAATCGATCCCAAAACAAGGTATGAGGGCCCCCACGACAGAGTTGTTGTTACCCATCGTGTCCATCCTACACACCCTACTCCCAAGCGACGATTTGCCTCCCAATCCCCCTACAAAATCCCAATCGTCCAATCCTCTATTCCCTACCCTTTTTCTCAAAGAAAAAGAGTCACCCCAGATTGTATATAACACCACACAAAAAGAAACCATCACACTATCCAGTCCCAAAAAAAAAACCATTCTTCCAGATACCAATCCTATCCCCACTATCAAACACAGCTCCTCGCCCAGCCTAGTGGCTATAGCCTCGACTTTTTTACAATCCATCGTCGTGTCATTGCCTCCCGAAAAAATACAGCCCATCTTTCAAGCACTGCGTCAGCTAGAGCAACAATACCCCACATTTCTTAGGCAATTTACCCCCATCATCTCTCATCTTGTGCAGGGAACCCTCCCGGTACTGCAAAACCAAACTGTATTAAAACAAACCTTATTATTGCCAGCCATCCAAGATATCGGCCGTCTTTTATCCCGCATCGCAGCTCCCTATACGGCCAGACCAGAGACCCTGCAACCTCTATCGATTCTGCTCCAGCACGTTGTTCAAAAAAATCCCACGATCTACCCACAAATTTTATCTATTCTTAACCAGGTTCCCCAATCAGAGCTACCAAAGACCATACGCGTGCTGACTGTTGTACTCAAACAGTCACCTGAGCTCGTACAATCCACACTCCACATGCTCACCACTCTTCTGGCAAAGTCACCTCCGTCCATGGCATTGATTCTCAAAATCATGT
This sequence comes from Candidatus Marinamargulisbacteria bacterium, assembly GCA_964202165.1. Classification (GTDB taxonomy): domain Bacteria; phylum Margulisbacteria; class Marinamargulisbacteria; order SXXA01; family JAHFDB01; genus CAXNHA01. The sequence continues at coordinate 14,427 of CAXNHA010000013.1, forward strand.
CGCAAATGGGAACCCTATCACAAGCCTTGATTCCGCAATTCAATACTCTCATACAAACCCTGTTCCAGGCACACCCCGCCATCAATCCTGCTTTGGTAGACAAAGTATTGGTCTTATTGGGCAATTTGGCCAAGCAAGTATCCCCAGAGTTGATGGCAAAGACAATCGATCTTATGTCTCATTTGGCCACAGAAGATTTGGCATTGCTAGAAGAGTTACTAGACAGTGGCCTCCTCCAAAACCCAGACACCCTCGACACGGTCTTTAAAAATCAAAAAGCAGACAAATCCAAAAAGGGCCTATCAACGCTCCCATCCAAACCAGAAGATAGCCCCACCATCACCTCGTCAACAAACACCTTGGTGGATTTGTTTAGAAGACTCGAGCTAGACAATTGGAAGGTTGCTGCAGAATTTAGACAGCTTTTGGCAAGCAGGACAACCTAGTTATTTTTTTTGAGCACATACCTCAGCAGATAGCCATTATCAGCCATATCGTCTTGACACTCGTCTATCTCCTTCCTTTTTGTATCGTCATACTCCACCCATTTATTAGCTTCTCGGACAAACGCCCGATAATGACCGCTATTTAAAGTCCCCGTCTGTACAATCACAGATGCCAGCTCATACGTCTTATTGTCTACAGTGATCGTAGGATCTACCGTCACTTTTTTGCCATCACGATCCGAATTATTCCCAGAACTCTTAAACCGTTTGAGTTGGATCAGCAAAGAGCGATTTTGAATAGGTTGGATACTAGAATTCTGAACACTATCACTCCTATCAGTAGAATTAGGGTTTTCCCTATCCTCTATCACGCTTGGAAATTCATATGCATTAAGAGCAGCCTGAACACTGGCTATATCGGTAATAGGCAACGATAGGATCGTATTCGTTTCAGACGAAAGCTCTTTTTGTTGCCTCACAAGAGTTTCATTTTTTTTGATTGTTACACTTTGATACCCAAGCTTGGTCAAAATTCTTGCAAAGAACTCCTGTGCATCGGCGTGGGCACTTCTCGAGAATTGCTCCTCAAGAGATTGTTTCTTCCCATTTATGACTTCATCTTGATTCACCCACTCAAGCAACTGATCTTTGAATGTATTGATATTATTTATTTTTTCTTTACGTAAAAATTGAGCAAGCATACTATTACAAGGCGCTTTGACGTTCGACTTCCCTATCAACAACGGGAGCAACTCCGTACCCATCGCCTCCATCATCCTCAGTGTGGCGTTGATATAGCACTCTGCTCCGGCATTACTTAATATGTTTTGCTCAAAATTTATATTGTCAAAATTTATTTTTCTTTGGAAGAACGGCTTTATCTCTTGAACCCCGCTGCCTTTCAGGAATGTATACAATACGTTGGCAAGCCCAGTTGTGGCGTTAATATCATATTTAATGTTGTTCGCTATACTCACCGGCTGAGCATTAGCCTGTTCTGTCCTAATTTTTTCTTGATTTTTTTTCAGATCTGTTGAAAATCCTGTGTTCAAGTAGGTATTCATACTCCCTATATTAGCTGGTATCGATTGCAGGTGAGTAGCCTCCTTGACCATCTTCTTCAAAATGGGTTTGAAAAAATCCTCACTACCCTTGACATTGACCCCCGGCTTAGGACCAGCCAAATATACCGCATAGGATTCAATTAATGCCTGCATTGTTTTCATGTTCGGTTCACCTGTAGTCGTAGCTGAAAAATCTGCTTTAATGTTGAGCGTATCCTTAAGATATATCTTAAAGGTTTCTATTGAAATGCTAGAGAGGCTAGCTAAAACATTCTCTGCATCAGGATCTGATACAATTCTCTCAAAGATTTTTTTCTTTCCTGGAACATTTTTCATCATAATCGTGTTCATCATAATCGACCACAACGATACTTTTTGTCGTTTGGCCTGCTCATTAAATTTATCACTAAATTTATTCTGATCTATTATTCTAGTCGCATAGCCATACGACTCCAGAAAAGCTGTGCGGTAGAGCTCTTTGATAGCCTGATCAGAATAATTGCCTCTAGTATTGCTTATATTCGTTACATTTTTCGTATACCAAGATTCAAATGCCCCCTCGATAACGAGTTGGTACAAGGCTTTATCATAGCGTGTTTTGTTGAGCCCGATGGTATGCTTAGAGACATTATCTTGAAAAGAGTTGTCCCCATCTCCGTGGATGCAGAGACTTATCTGATTATTCTCACTATCTCGCACCCGCTTGGCTATTTGCAACAACTCATACCAGCTAACCTTCGTCGGATCTTTTACAAAAAAGTCGACAGTAATTGTGTTTGTATTGGGATAGGTCGTTGCTTTGGAAAATTGATAAAAATCCAACCCCGTGCCTTCTTTGTACAACAAGACAACCTTGTCATCAGGGCCAGGTTTATCCACAGCTAGAAGTTCCCTCTCCTGCTCAGCTTGTCCTTTTGCAATCTTGACCACTTTTTTCTTATTATCTTTGTCGTAATAGCACACCCATATTATTTTATTATCTTTATTATTTTTAATGCCCTGGATAATCGTACCTACTTGGTTTTCATTCAAGTCTTGTGGGTTTTGTGCCACGATAAATTGGACAGGTTTATTGCTGGTCAACCCTGTTTGGATTTGAGTTGCTATCTTGTTGTTGTTGTTGTCAAAGCTCATACCCTTCTGTACCTCTATACACTTTGTCAAAAACGTGGCCATTTTGTTGAGTTGTTTGGTGGCTTTTGGATAAGCATTAACTAGTGCCGTCAATGCACTCTCAACAGCCTTGAGCTGTTTTGCAAGATCTTTATCATCGGTCAATGCTGTAACAAGTGTCTGGATGTCACTCTTCTGCGTAACATCGCATAAGCCAATGAGCTTCATCAGCCTACTGCTGATATTGGGAGTCCCAGAAATGAGCGATATCTTGAGGGCCTTGTTCTGTTCTTTTATTATGTTATACACCTCTTCATCGGGCTCACAGTCATCACATAAGAGAGCATCGAGTTGACCCATTTTATTTTTATACACATCAGAGCTTCTAAAGTCTTGTATGGTCTTAAAAACGTGGATTCTAGCTTGATGTTCTTTAGCCACCTCGACATTTTGGTTGGTGACCAAGACCACCTGTTTGCTTTGATAATCGGGATGGTGTTGAAGCAGATGCACATACAGCTCTACCAAAAAGCTTTTGCCAAAGCCCATCTCCTTATGCACATCTTTGCCAGCAATCAGGCGTTCAAACGGCTTGATCTGATCCTGTCTCATTGTTGAAGATTTAGCAACCATCAAGAGAGCAGCTTTGCTATCGCTATATTCTCCTAGATTTGCAAATAATCGCACATTGCCATTCTTGTCTTTTCCAAGGAGTTTGGCCTGATCTTTCTCTGTAGGGTGTTTTTCTAATATCTTCCACCATTGGATAGCATAGATAATGGATGGGATGGATTCTTTTTTGAACGTTTTTTCCAGCCAACGATAAAATTCCTCCACATTACTTGGTACATACTTATCAAAGTGTTCTACCACGCCATCCCATGTACTCCCCGGATAGATATGCGCCACCGCTGTTGTCCAATCCTGCCTTATAGACTCCTTAGAAGGGTTATTATCGCCAAATGTAAAACTCAACAAACCAGACTGGCTATCGAGCATCAGTGGTTGAGGGTAGTAGGTGATGGTCTCAATCGCCTCGTCGCCTTGTTGTGGTTTTTGGGTGGTACTCACTACCTGGATCCCCTGTTTTGTCAAATTAATAGGGGTTGTGGCTACAGAATTATTCAGACTAGATAAGTTGCTCCCAGAAGAGTGCCGATCGCTTGGCGTCGTATTATATCCCTTCAACATCCCTATCAACCGGAGTGCTTGAGCAATGTTTTTTAGACGATCCGTGGAGATATTCTTTGCTTCTTTTTGTATAAAAAGCTCTAGTTGCTTGCTTAAGTAAGCATCCCAAGCCTGAAGATTAACCTGAGAAACCTGCCGAGAGGGTGGTTTAGAATTTGGCCTAGAAGACTTATTCCTCTCTATGTTTCTCTCCAAATATAGAATATCCTCTATCCATTCCTTTGCATTCTTTAAAAAATCACTATTACCCTGCTTAAGTTCACTAGCCTTATTTTTTATATCTACCACGTTCTTAGGACCAGAATTGCTTTTTAATTCTATGGGTGCTAACACCAAGTTGGTAAAGCCAATGAGATCATCAAACTTAGTCTGAAGAAGTTTGGAAGAAGAATTGGGCTTGGTATACTTGCAATAATACTCAACAAACATACCCAAATCAGGAATAGCAGGGGGCTGTTTGGGTTTGCCTTGCTTTTGATTTTGTTGCAACGCCACATAGATGCCAGAATTCTCGAGGGTCTCCAGTGCACTCTCAGCATTGTTAGCGTCATCACACATCTTGATCACATAAAACAAAGCCATTTTCAATTTGAGGTACTCATCTGAGATATTGAATAATATCTTGATAAAGTCATTTGCTGGACAATCCATCAATGCCTTATAGTCAGGGTCTTGTTGACCTTTTCTGAAGATGGCATAGAGCTCCTGGCTATAGTCCTTGCAACCTTTTTTTTGTGGGTCAAACAACTGCTCTTTTCTCCAACTTATATCACAAAGGGTACCTACCGTTACTGGCTGTTTTTGTTGAGACATCCCAGCGGTAGCAGTAGCAATCATACCCCTATAGATCTGCCTCAGCTCTACCCGAGCCTGTTGTTTATCAGGATCGCTATCTTGGATAAATTGGGATACGTCTTTGATCTGAACAGAGGGCTTAACAGGAGAAGTCGCATCAAATATATTTTTTTTCTTTTTTTTATCTTCTATTGTAGGATCCAAAAGTTTATCATACAGAAGATAATTGATCGTAGCCAAGATAATAGAGGGTTCGTACGGAGGCTTGTCAGCACCTGATAGTTTCTCGATCTTGTTTTTTAAATTAGCCCATTCTACATTTTGATTTTGTTGATTTGAATTTTGTTTGTTCAAAAACTGTGCCGTCCACTCAAGCAACGCATCAGAATCATCTATCTTCTCAAGAGACCTTGGGATATTCGAGCAAAGACTCTTCTCAAAAGAAGTATAGGGAATTTTTGTACTATTACTACCAAGCTCTGTCTTTTTCACAGAAAAAACATAGCTTGGAATTTGATCATAAAAGTTGACATCTTCTTTTTCTTTACCAGACAAGTTTTGCAATTTTTGCAATACCTCAATATGTTTTTTAAACGTGACCCTACTCTGTTCTGCATCCAAAACAGCCTTCAAACTTGAATCAGTGACCTTATCATCCTTATCTTTAGCCAAGATATACAGATATCTCACAAAGTCGTCTGACAAATCCTGACTGCTACCGTTGCCCAAGACTAGATAATCATGTTTGTTGGTGTTCCACCAATTGGTTATCTGATCTTTTACCTCTTGAGAGAGAGTGAGCTCTCTGTTGGTTTTTTCTGAGTTAAATTGCGATAAAAGGCTACGGACAGTCTTATTGCCATCAGGAGTGTAAGGACCGTTTAGATCTAGATTCAAAAACACAGGTGTATTTCTGGGGGAAAGAGAGATCGCTGGCTCCTGTTGTTGTTGCTGCTGACCACCAACCCGTGATGTATCATTATTCAGTGGCTGACTGTTAAAAAATTCAA
>CAXNHA010000014.1:0-18809 GCA_964202165.1 Candidatus Marinamargulisbacteria bacterium
CTCTTGCTGGTTTGTGATTTCCAAAAAATGACCCATACACCTCATTCATTGGCCCCCATAAGGACAAATCAGTGATATACACAGTCGCTTTAAGTACGCGATGCCTATCGGTCCCGGCTTCTTGTAGAATAGCCTCTACATTTTGTAGCGTTTGAAGGGTCTGGGCTTTGATATCTTCCTCAATCACTTGTTGCGTATAGGGATGAATGGGCAGCTGACCGGATACATATACCAGCCCATTATGAACAATGGCCTGCGAATAATGGCCAGATGGCTGGGCGGCTTTTTCTGTATAAACGGACTTTATCATGATCTACTTCCTTCCATTATTTGATGATGGTCTTTCATAGCACTGACCGTTAAACAAGAATGAACGGGTGCAATCAGCAACACATCTCCCAAGCGAGTTTGGCTCAAAAAGTCGGGAGTGGTTTTAATGGTACCGTGTTCTTGAGAAAGAGAAGAGATCCACGTATCAGGGATGGTCTGCTCCCATTCTGAGTTTTGGATAGAAGCCTGCAACACCTTGCCATAAATTGACTGCCCGTTTTCCGAATAAAAGTCTTTTGAAAAATGCACGGCTCCACCATGAATAATCAATTCATTTCGATGCGGATAAATCCCCACTACCGAACAGGCCATGGCTGTGGCCGTATCGGCGATTGTGCAAACTCCGACACTCACTTGCTTTAAGTCATTGTAGACAAAGTTCCCTGCTCTAACTTCATTCGCTCCTGCCAATGAAGGCGCCAGTGTGCATCCAGGCGTGTCCCCTATGGAAATAGGAACTGAACCAGAGAGCTCGGATTCTAGTGTTTTCTTGAGTGTATGCATTCGTTCCATTGTGTCATTGAAAATGACCAAAATTTCTTGCGGGTTTTTCCCGTGATAGGTATCTCCGGCATGGGTGAGAATGCCGCCGAATTTCAAGTGAGGATTCTGGCGAATAGCCAAAATCAGTGTCAGACACTCTGCTGTTTGCGACCATAAAATGCCAGTACGATGGTAGCCAGCATCAATGTCTAACCAAATCGTGAGGCACACATCAGCAGAAAGACTGTTTTGTAAAAGATAGAGAGCCTGCATAGAATCTAGAATCACATGAAGATTGATTTTCTCGGCAAGTGCCATAATTCGAGAGACCTCCATAGGGTTAACCGGAAACGCAATCAAAATATCCTGCCAGCCGTCTTGGGCAAAATAGATGGCCATGTCCACCGAACTGACAGTAATTTTTTGAATCCCTTTTTCTCGAAACCATTGGCCTACCGTATGGGATTGATGGGTTTTAAAATGCGGACGAAACGACGCCTTGGAATCTGCCACTTTTTGCATCATACGATCGATATTACGACAGGCTTTTTCTTTATGGATGAGTAACGTAGGGCTGTGCATCTCTGATCCTTCCTCTTTTTTCACTTACTGTAATACCCGATTGGGAAAGGTTAAAGGGGAATGAGAGGGGAAGGGGCAAAAATTTCTGTCAGCTTCACCAACTACCTGTGTTTATCATAAAAATCCAAGGCTCTTTTTGTGGCAATGGCTCTTCCTTTTGCAAAATTTCAACGGAAATTCCATCCGGTGATTTGATAAACGCCAACTGCCCAAAGTTTCGACCGCCCGTGTAGGATTCATCGTCCCTTTTCGTTCTCCACTCGCCGTGTCTCTACCATTCCAAGCACTGCACAGTAAAACTGGAGAGATTCTTCCAAGTTGTGAACCCGAACCATTGTGTGTAAATAACGCATACCCATCTTCTCCTTTTTGCTTGACCCTTATCTTATGCCATTTCTTAACTGGGGTCAGTATACATCGCCTGAAGAAGGGATTTCACGGCATGTGACAAGACTGAATCACCAACCACACATTGAGCCCAGCGATCAAAAATGCAATAAAAAATGACAGGTATTTTAAGATCCTATGATTGACAAATGGTCCCATTTTTTGTTTGTTACTGGTAAACATCACCAGAGGGAAAACTGCAAAAGATAGCTGCAAACTCAGCACCACTTGACTTAAAATCAAGAGTTTACCAACCCCCATCTCTCCGTACAGAATAATAACAAAAACAGCTGGAATAACAGCCATCAATCGTGTGATCAATCGTCGGATCCATGGTTTGATCCGCAATTGAATAAACCCTTCCATAATAATCTGGCCTGCCAATGTACCTGTGATGGTGGCATTTTGCCCGGATGCCAACAACGCCAAGGCAAATACAATAGAGGCAAAAGAAGTGCCCAATAGAGGGGTGAGTGTCCGATAGGCATCTTGGATCTCGGCTACATGAAAAAGCCCTCGTTTAAAAAATACAGCTGCAGCTACAATTAGAATCGCTGCATTGACAAAAAACGCAATACTTAAGGCCACAGTAGAATCAATGGCAGAAAATAAAATGGCTTCTTTTTTACCTGCAATGGTTTCCTCATATTTTCTGGTTTGCACAATTGCTGAGTGTAAATACAGGTTATGTGGCATCACGGTCGCACCTAAAATACCTATGGCAATATAGAGCATGTTGGTGTTGGTAACGAGGCTCTTTGTTGGAATAAAACCAGCGAGCAAGGCCATCACTTCTGGTTTGGATAGCCAGATTTCCAAACCAAAACAGCCCACAATTGTGAGAACCAATGTCACAACCAAGGCCTCAAGATATCTAAACCCATATCGTTGTAACACCAATAACAACAACACATCCGCCACAGTAATGATAACCCCTATCAGCAAGGGGATTCCAAACAATAAGTTGAGCCCAATCGCTGATCCAATGACTTCTGCTAGGTCGCAGGCTGTAATGGCCACCTCTGCAAATATCCACAAGAGAATACTGACAGGTTTGCTAAAATGATCCCTACAGGCCTGTGCCAAATCTCGACCTGTGACAATACCTAATTTTAAAGACAAGTACTGCAAAATCATGGCCATAAAATTGGACATTAAAATCACAGACAATAAGGTATACCCAAAGGCAGACCCTCCAGCAATGTCTGTTGCCCAATTGCCAGGATCCATATACCCAACAGCAACCATATATCCTGGCCCTGCAAATGCAAGTAATTTTTTCCAAAAAGACAGTGTTTTTGGAATAGAGATTGACCGATGAACATCTTCCAATGGTGGGTTTTGTCGATTGCGTTTCCATCCCAAAGATTCAAAAAAATTTAAGTGCGTCATAATAGTACCCTCATAGATGTTCCAAATTCTATCAAATAATCCCCAAAATTTTTGGCTGACACATCATATTGAATATCCAACTGCAAATCAGCGTTCACATTGTAAATCAAGGCTGTTTTAAAGCGCGTTTTGGCCTCTAATGGCTCAAAAATAGTGTATTCTTCTAGAAGAACAGACCAGTCTTGTGCAAGATCCAAACCAGTGACGAGGCTCCATTGAACCTCAGACTCCCACGCATCTGCTATACGGGTGGTGACATAATTGACATTAGATCCTAGCGACAAGGTTGGTAAGATATCCCAGTCCATGCATAACTTTGCCAAATAGCGATCCTCTACTTCACGAAAATCAAGGGGTGCTGGTAGCAATAGTTTTTCTACAACCACACACGATACGGGTACCCATGGATGCTGGGATTGCTTCACAACAGGGACTTTAAATCCAATGGAGGTTTCTAAAAAAGCCTTTCCCTTGGCATTTTCCAAAAACGTAGGGGGTAAAAATCGCACTTCAAAATCATCGCTAACCCCATAACGCCAGAGCCATTGACCCACTCCCCATTTTGACTCCCCATCTTCATTTGCATAAAAAGTCCCCTGTTCTATTTGCAGATACCTCGATGGCACCAACTGCCCACTTTCTGTAAAGTCAGGCCGATCTGTTACCATCGCTTCTTGTGCCTGCAACAAAACTGCACCCATCACATATATAAAAATGACAAACCACTTATGTTTCATCTTTAACCTCCTGAACAAAAATACGGCAGGTACCAAATGAGGTGATGATCTCTTGATGTGTGTTGATTTTGATCGACATGGCTCCATCAAATGATCGTCTAGATATCACCTCAATGAGCACGCCAATGAACACGCCGATTTGCTCAAGATATTGCAAAAAAGACGCATCATGATCTTCTACACGATGGACATGATAGGACTTACCAACAACGCAATCACTTAGGACAACACTCTTAATAGGAGGCGGAAATTGGCCACTACGAGAGGGGATCGGTTCTCCGTGAGGGTCAAAATTTGGAAAGCCAAGTTCTTGATCAAGACGATCAATCAATTGATCAGAAGAAGCATGCTCCAACCGCTCCGCTTCTTCATGGACAACATCCCAAGGAAACTTTAGGACTTGGTGTAGATACAATTCCCATATCCTATGCCTTCGCACCATATTTTGCCCAATTTTTTTTCCTTTTTCAGTCAACTTAGCCCCTTTGTAGGGCTGGTATTCAATATAAGCATCCTCAGCCAAGCGTTTGAGCATGTCTGATACAGCTGCAGGTGTGACTTGAAAAATACGTGATAAGTAGAATGGTTTGATATAGCCTTCTTGATTTTCCTGACATTCAAAGAGGCACTTTAAATAATTTTCTGTAACTTTGTTAAACATAATGACAGTATTAACAAAAACAAAAGTTTAAGTCAACTTAAACTTCTTTTCTGAGCGACCCGTCTTCTAGAAAAATAATCAAAGTATTGTTAGGCTAGCCTGATGTGGCTTGTTCTTTTTTCTTCTCTCTATCGTCTTTGTCGATTTTTGTTGTCTCGACTGGTTTTTTTCTATCAATTGGCATTCAAAAAATCTCCTGATTTTGAGCCTGTTATCACCATCGGCCATCTGGGACTACGGGCGATCAATCGCTTGATTCCTTCTGTTTTTACCTACCCTATCCCACAGGGTATCGCAACCACTTTGTACGATCTTACGTTTCCTTCTCCTTTGATCTTAGCTGCATTTGAAGGTGACCAACGCATTGTCTCGATCTGGTCACAATTTGGATTGGGAGGGACGACCTTCAAAACGGTTTTGCCTCATCCCCATCTCGGCAATGCTCGCCCACGTATCCAATCGATTGTCTACCAAGGATCTCCTTGTCTGATCAATGCCATGGGATTGCCTAGCAAGGGGCTTGCTGCGTTTCTTCAGTCCCTTCATTGCTATACCCCACATCCAGAAAAACCCATTGGGTTGAGCATTGGTGGCCATTGTGTCGAAGAGTACCTGCATGTATTTTCTTCCATCTATGAGTTTGTAAGCCATCATCCTGTCTGGAAAAATCAACCGGTATTTTTTGAGTACAACATCAGCTGTCCCAATACGCCACATCATGAAAGCATTGGCAAAAATCCAGCTCTTATCACCGATTTATTAACAAAAACACGCTCCCTGACATCCAACGCCATCATAAGCGTCAAGCTATCCCCCGATCACTCAGATGACACCTTGCTAGAGCTTGCAGATCGCATTGGACAACACCCCCTCACGGCATTAACTCTTGGCAATACCCACTACCACACCTGCTCTTCTGTGGGACTTCCCGATCATACCTTGTCCATTGGAGGCGGGGGACTTAGTGGCCCTCCTCTTTTGTCTCGCACACTGGACATGATCGATCTATTGGCACCATTTGGACTCCCCATTATCGCCACAGGGGGTATTCACACAGGCCCGCAAGCCCTCCTTGCCCGTCAAAAAGGGGCTACTCTCATTGGGTTGGCAACTGCAGTAGTACAAGATCCTTACGTTATTGCGAGAATCAACCGTTATTTGGCTTCAATCAAATAAATTTACGCTTTAGGAAAATTTTACTCAACAAATCGATATCGAATCCAGCGTACAATTAAAAGTCCTCCCCAATACATCAATACCACTGGCCACCATCTTAACCATGAAAAATTGATGTGTACCCAGCCTATGCTGGACAACAACCATACAGCTCCTATCCCAACACAACCAGCGGCCCATATCAGTACTGTCATGTTCTTAACCTAGCAAATATCTCTTGGTTTGGCCATCCACCACCACATCACGATCAGCATGACAAAAGCGCCAGCTACAACAGCATCCCCTGTTGTGACGTATACCGATTGCGGGAGCCCTATCTTAATTTTTTGTATCACAATAGCCCGACGATTGAGCTGTGTTACCCTGTTTATCTGTCCATAAGGTGTAATAACGCCAGATAATCCCGTATTGGCACATTGCACCATATACCGGTTGCACTCCACCGCCCGCACCCTATTCATCTCAAACAATTGCGAGGCTGCTTTGGAGTCCAAAAACCAGGCATTGTTTGCAATATTGACCAAAAAGTCAGCCCCTTTTCTTGTCATCTCTTGAGAAAATTGCGGATAAATTCCTTCCAAACAAATGGCCGTTCCTAGCGAAAAATAAGAAGTTTTGAGAGGAGAGTTTGTCCGACTTTCGGTAAAGTCTTCACCCACAACCTCGTCCAAACCCAACCATAACAATGCTTTTTTAAACGGCCAGTATTCGCCAAACGGCATGAGCCTCTGCTTGCGATATTGCTCTATTTTTTCAGGGGTTACCAAGACTGCTGCATTGTAAAACAAGCCCTTATCTCTCACAGGGGTTCCAAAAAGAAGGGCTGTTTTTTTAGAAACCAGCGAACGGACATCCGTCATAAACTGTTGATCCGATACACTTAATCGATTGACAATCGTTTCTGGCCAAACGAGAAGATCTGGAGATGCAACCGATACCACATGTCTGGCAAGGCGAAGATAGTCTTGTTTAATGCCATTGGCATTCTCAGACTCTAGTTTCATAGACTGGGGATGATTGCCTTGAAACAACGCAATCTCTAAGGTCTGATTGCTGGGAGGTATATGATGCAATCGGTACCCTCCCCATGCAAGTATTCCGATGAGAATGAGGCATAGACTCCCTTCTACCTTCCACCTGTATCGCCTTAAGATAATGGCAAGCACACCCACATTCAGAGCTACCACAACGCCTGTTAAGGACCACAATCCTCCCAAAGATGCCACTTGAAGCATCCACGGAAAATGGACACATACATAACCCACATTGCCACCCGTATTGCCCAATGGCCCCTGAGCACGAAGCCATTCTATACATACCCAGATACACGGTAGTGCCCAATAAGAAACCCCTCTCTTTTTCATGATGCCCCACGCACACCCAATGACACCATAAAAAAATCCGTAATATACACTGCATAAAGCCCAAATAGATCCAATAGCCACTGGCGATACCCATATTTTTAGTTCAAACAGCCACGTATGGTACACACCCATCATAAGCATTCCCCATATCCATCCGGATATAAAAAATGATCCCAGGTGCTGGCATCGTTTTTCCCATACGTACAACAGAGGCACCAATGCCACCATTGCCAGAATTCCCATGCCAAGTGGCGGAAAGACAATTGAAGTCATTATTGCTGACAAACCCACTAAAATAAGCCCTAAAATAGTCGCACCCTCCAACTGGAAATATCCGCTGCGCCATCCAGCCCAATATCCTCAATATCTGCCTGTTCACCTTGTTGGCCATACTCCGTTTTTATGATCGGAAAATTGGCTCTTATGGTATCCATCACATAGCCAGACTGCGTCCCATCTCTGACTTCTGACACAGCAAGATTGAGGCGAAGCGTGTCCGATGCATCTGACATCACTTGCATCGGAATAACCAGCTTCCATTCTTTTCCAACAATCTCAGATTTTGCTGGCTGAAATCCAACGAGAGGCAAATAGGCTAGATGATCGATTACATTTTCGGGAAATCCTGTTGCATAGGACTTAAACAGAGAAACGCCTGAAGAGGTGAGGACCATATAATCTGACCATGTCTTAAAATACTGGTTATAATAATCTTTTATCAACCCATTGGGATGCAACGCAATAAGGCTTGCGATACTATAGGTACTACCAGGGGTTGGAAAATAATCTTGTGGCAATGGAATTGGTACAAGCGGTTTTTGACGAGAAGACATCAGTACAAAATACCGATACTTTCCAAGATCGATATTTCCCCTCAATCGAACGGTGAGTTCCATACTGAGAAATTTGGAAGGACTCACAACGGTTCTTGCACAGCCATACCCAAAACTGATGACACAAATCCCTATCACGACAAACCATTTTTTCATCCTAAAATCTCTCTTGTGTTCCCTGATTAAACCCGCCACCTCCAACATTCCAGAAGCCTCTCGACTGGGTGATTTCCAATGGCATATCTGGAAAGGCATCGATACTTATCTTAAATTGAAATGATTCTGTGGATTTATTATAGCCAAAGGAAAAAGTCCGGCAATGATCTCTTTTGACAATTTGAAACAACTGCAGGTCATATTTTTGCCAGTCAAATTCGTCCTGACCAGTTGTTCTGTACACATAAGCTGAGCCTATTTCCCATCGATCCAATGGATTGACACCGATATTAAAATCAAACGCCAAGCGAGAACTTTGGACCCACCACTGCTTGCGAGAGATCCATGCATTGGTGTCTAAGGCGATATCATATCCTAATTTTACAAAAAAAGGAGGGTGTGGCAATATCGAAACTGACAAGACAAGGGGATAATATTCGGTTGCTTTTTCGAATGCCGTTGGGTTTAATTTTTTACCTATAGATGCTGAGAAAGCCGTGTAAGGGGTGGGTTGAAACATAAGCTTGGTCAAATAATCTCGCCATTGTTGCATGACCCAGTCATACCCTGTCTCGTGACTCCATGACAAATACTCTGGACGCTGCCAATACAAATTTATTTTTTGATAGAGTGCATTTTGCACTTGAAAGGTTTGATTAAGATAGACATAAGGAGAGTTGTTTTCGGGGGGGGCTTGGGTGTTGACTACCGATGTCTCCAAGATCAAACACCCTGCTGTGTCAATTGTATTGCGCGCTGTTGTATTGATGACATAAAAAGCATCTCCAGAAAACCAATCGTGTCCCGGGTTTTGAAACACGTATTGCGTATATCCGGAAGATAGCGATAGGCTTGCATTTTTTGCATAGACAATCTCTCGAGATATCGATTGGATCAATCCAAATGTGTTGGGCCCCCATCCCATGTCTTGGTCATCTGGAAATCGTTTGATACGATTTGTTTGAGAATCATAGTTAATTTCTTGATATCGTCCCAAGATTATTTTTTGAGAAAGTTGGTAGTCTCCGAGCTTTGGCGAATAATCGACGGTGATTTCGGGTAATCGATAAAAAAACTGATTGATGCCTGTTCCTGTTGCCTGTGACGACCGCTCACCGTTTAAATCCATGAGATGATCTACTTTGGCTTCTACAGCAACCTCTTGTGAGAGTGATTTTTGAAGATGAAAATGTGACTCCAAAAACTGACTCCCTTTTTCTGGATCTTCCCAGAGTTCTATTTTTCGATAATTAAAATTAGATTGAAGGGTACTCCCCCAAACAAAATCAACTGCTTTGAAGACTTCAACAAACGTATCTTGTCGTTTTGTAAGAAACAACGTGTTTTGATTAAATTTAATAGACTCTGTTAATTTTTGGTCTAAAAAATGACTCGTCTCTAGATCAATACGTTGATTTTTTTGATTAAAATCATCTGTTTGTTCCACCCTATTTTTGTACGTATTTTTGTTGGCTTCATGGGTTAACTGAATAGATTTTAACTCTATATTTTCTCGTCCAAAACTACTAAATCGTTCCGAATCCACTTTCTTATACTGGGTACTCATATCCCATTCTGGATTTATTTTTATATGGTGAGTCCATTCCAATTTGTTATTTTGTTGAGAGGTATCCTCTTCTCCAAGATGATAGACCATGAGCGTCCCATCTTGGTTATGGCCTATCTCGTACTGGTGTTGCACCCCTACCCCGATCCCTTTGCCATAAAACCAATCCAATAAAATATGGGACTCTTTTTCATGAACAAAGTCATACTCAATCGTGTTTTGCACATACCAGCCCCAACCCGGCACGTTACGTTTACCCACCACTGGTTTTTTCCAAATAATTTTTCGCTTACCCAACTCATATTGATAGTACGGTGTCCAAAAAATCAATGGCACACCCAAAATGGGCATCGAAACCCAAATGTCTTGACCCGATACCTGCTCATCTGGTTTGAATGTTGCCTCTCTGGTATAGACATTGTAGTGAGGAACCGGCAAATCACAGCTTGTTAGCCTTGTTTTTTCCAACAATTGAACAGATTTTTTATTCACTTTTTTATCTGTCAGTGCTGCTATTTTGAGAATGGCCTTATTTCCGTTTGACATCGGCGTGGTTACGACAAGATCTTCTAGCCTTGCAACCTCATTGTCCAAGTCAACATAGATTCTTTTTGGGAGATACTGCTTGCCTTCTTTTTGGAGAACAACGTTGTGAGATGCCCACAACTCATTTGTGTTTGTATTCAATTTTATCAGAGATGCTTTGACAACGAGACCGTGATACACCACCTCCACATCTCCTGATGCAATGAGGTATCTATCATGATCGTAGTAGCGGATATGCTTTGCATGCAAAGAGACCATCTCTGTGCTTGCAAAAAGATAATTCATGCTCAAAAGGCCTATCGCCACCATGCCAATCCATCTGCTCATCTCGCCTGCTTATAAAGCCTCCTTTTTAAACTGATTGGCTACTGCAACATGATAGTGCGTCCACATAAAAATAGGGGATTGATGCGGGATCTGAGACAACGCGGAGATGGCCGTATCCATGTCATGATCCAACATCAATACAATCCCCAAGTTTAGGGCTACATACTCTTGGTTAATGGTATTTTTTTGTATCTGGTTGATATACGTACGTGCAGGGTGTATCGATCCTAGCACCCCCTTGATGAGGGCTAGATTGAGCAAAATCCTTTCGTTTGAAGGATCTAGATCCAAGGCATCCTCCATTTTTTTTGCAGCGTCGCTCATACATCCTCGCATGGCCATCTCTATCCCCTCTTGACAGTAGGTTTCTCCAAAACCAACTTGGACAGGGCCTGTTTTATTTTTTTCAAAAAAAGGAATTTTTACAAGCACAGGGTGCCCTAACACAGCATCCCAATATACAGACAATACCTGATGAACCTCTCGGAAATGAGACTGTTTTTCTTGTAAAAAATAGCACTCTATTTTTTCGCCATGAAGCATTTGAAACAACTCATGCCACGCGATATCTTGCCCAAACGCCTGCACCATTGTGTTTAATTCTTCACGCGCTTTTTGCACCTCTCCTTGTCTGAAAAGAGACTTGGCGTACCATATTCTGGCAATCCCATCATACATCGTACCGTATAAAGCTTTGCACTGATTTTTGCATCCATCAAACGCCTCGGTATGGTATTGATAGTACATATGAAGCAACTTTGCATACAATTGATACTCATTGGCACCTGGTATTAACCTGTCAAATATGGCGTCCAAGCGAAGTTGGGCACATTGTTTGTGGTGAACAAGCCGTGACAACATGTGTAGAATTTTTGTGTATTTTTTTTGATCAATGGCCATTTCTGTAACGAGTTGCAATGCCCATACTTGCTGAGGGTATTGATCGAGTATTTGCATCAACAACTCTTCCACCGAGTCACTTGGGCCATAGAGTTGCACACATCTTTTTAAATGGGAGATCGCTTCTGAATACTGTTGTAGGGCTATCAAAATTCGTGCCAATCCCAACAAGACATCTAAGGTGTCTGGGCACAGTGTTTGCATATTTTTGTATAGGCATAACGCCTCTGATACAAAGGCTTTATCCATCTGCAACAACGCCTCGACATGCATCACAAGCCCTGCTGGATGATAGGACTTGGTATGCAACCGAATAGCAATATAGCGAATGGATGTGTTTGCCGGATCTTTTTCGGACAGCCTGTCACAGTGGCATGCCATTTCCAAAACTGTCCCTGCTGGCTGCCCTATGGTTAGCTCGTCATACAATACCGCTGCATCTTGGTAAGCACCTGATTTTTCATAAAGCGTACACAATGTTTTTTTAAAATGCCCTTCTAGGGGGTACAGTGCGAGCATTTTCTGATAAAAAAGGATGTTGCTGTCGACATCGTGGCTATCGACATACATCCCCGGCAAGAGATCGCAAATAGCTGTGTTGATAATACCTAGGTTAAACGCTGACTCGAAGAGGTGTTTGATGGCTTCTTTGTCGTGATTTTTTCCATACAGCTTTGCCAAACTATCGTAGGCCATCGTCTCTCGACCATTCAGATCCAGAGCCTCTTCTAGAAGTAAAAATGACTCCGCATACCATCCTATGTTCATGCAAAAATCTGCCACTACGATCCGAAGCGCGTTGTTGTCATAGTCTCGGGATAACTGCTCAAATAAAAATGACATCACATCCAGTCGATGACATGGAAAATAAGCATCTAGCCGATGCAACCATTCTTTTGCATCCGCATATTTTTTTTGGTTCAAAGACAGGGTTAACTCAACAAACCACTTATGCTTCCACAGATGGACTCTTTTGAAGGACGTCCCCACCCGGAGCATTTAATGGCGGACGCTTCGATAAATCATGGCGCAAACACTGGGGATCATATAGATGATATTGGGCATCCAAGCTGCCCAAAATCCACCCAGCTGACCATCTTTTCCAAACGCTCTAAACATGGCTACCAAAAAGAAATAAAATCCAACCGCCACTACCGCACCGCAAATGGCCACCACAATCCCGCCCCATTCTTTGCCTGTATTCACAAACGTCATCGACAACACGATACCCAAAGCACCAAAGATGGCACACGCAAAAGGAATGCTTTTTTTTAAAAAAAACTCCACATCCAAATCATTGGTATTCACGCCTGATTTTTTTAACAACATGATTTTTTGCTTTAGGGCACTAGAGGTCATATCTCTGGGAGATTGGGGGGTATCGTACATGTACTTTATGACATTGCTCACATAAATTGATGTGGTTTCAAACCGTCCTGCTTGCGTCATCTCGCCTTCTTGGTCAAAATGGTACACCCAGCCATCTTGCAACATCCATGACACTTGATTCCAGGTGGCTTTTTTTGCTGTAATCATACAAGGCACCACGTTTTCGGTATCAAAAATTAAGACGGACTCCATCGTATGGGTATCTCTGTCTGCTTTCTTAACATAAAAAAACCGACTTCCTTCTTTGAACACAATATTTTCAACAATTTTTGGGGGCGGTATATTCTGAATTTGATTCTGAATAATCGCATCCGATGCTCGGTTGGCTATAGGCACCACCCTGTCATTAATGGCATACGACATCCCCGTCACACAAAAAACATATACCGCCAGTGGTGCCCATATACGAAGCAATCCAATGCCCGAGGTTCTCAGCAAGGTTAGCTCTTGGTCTTTTGCCATCCGAATCCATAGCAACATCACTGAAAAAATAACGGCCATTGGAAAAAACAACACCATAACAGCTGGCAACTTGTATACGAGAAGCTTGCAGACGATCCAATAGGGTACCTTGGTGACAACAGCTTGCTCAATGAGCACAAACAAAATATCAACGGCACCAATAATAGTAAAACCCCCCACAGCTAAGAAGAATGGGGGGAAAAACTGATTGGCCAGATACCGATCTAAGCGTCTTATTTTATAATTCATCCGCTTTTTGCTGGAGGACTGTACGACGTTTTGCGGCTTTTGCTTTACGCTTCTTCTCCTCAGAAGGTTTTTCAAAAAATTCTCTTTTTCGAAGCTCTTGCAAAATCCCCTCATTCTTAATTTTTCTTTTAAATTTTCTTAATACGGAGTCAATAGACTCTCCAGGCTTTTTTTCTTGCATGACCATAACTGATTTCCTCCTAAATATATTATCCTGGTGGCCAACTCAACCTGCGTCCCGCAAGACAATGAACATGCAAATGATCAACTGTCTGTCCCCCGTCATCTCCCGTGTTAATGACGATTCTAAATCCTTTTTCAGAAAAAGAACCCGCATGAGAAATCAACTTGATAGCGTCTAACACCGCTATCCAAATGGCATCATCCTTTCTATGACATTCCAATATGGAGGCTAGATGTATTTTGGGGACGATAAGTGCATGAACAGGAGCCTGTGGAGATTGGTCTTCAAAGACAACCACATGATCATTTTCATACAAAATCGTTGCGGGGATTTTTTTTTTTACAATCCTACAAAATACACAGTCCATGAAGAAATTCACCTAAAGATTAAATTGAAAGAGCCAGTTCTTCTAAATGAAGTCTAGCGTTGATATTATACTGGAAACACTCTATTTTTTCGATGAGCAATTCGTAGGCAAAAAAAGACGTGTTTTTTTGCAATACAACCAGATCCACAGCGTCTTGTAACCACTGAAGCAAGAGTGCTTCGGCAACCTGTTTGTCTAGCGAAAATGATTGAATGGCATCTAATCTCTCTTCAATAGACAATTGCACAAACACCCCCAACGACATAGAAGCCTCTTCTTCTTGAAGATTCTTATCCATCAACACAGGTCGACACGGTATCAATTGACACCTGGATTGGATGGTGGGCATCACCCCTTGGAGATGATGGGTTGTCAACACAAAAACAACACCATCTGGAGGCTCCTCCAATGTTTTGAGCAAGACATTAGAGGCACTGGTGTTTAATCGATGGGCGTGATGAATCCAGACCACGAGATAGGCACGCCCTGTCGGAGGACCGTACCTGACACGGTGAATAATCTCTTCGATAGCGTCTTTTTTAATCTCTTTCTCTGCGTCAATTTGCATAAATTGATCTGTTGGAAAAAAAGAGTCTTGATCAATACCCAACAAAGTTCGTATAAAATAATCGGCTACATCTTCTAGATTTGCGTAAGAAGCACCAAAAAACAAATACCCATTTGCAATACGATTATGGGACAAACATCCATCCAGCTCTTGTTTTGTTTTTGGGTGCAGTTGGCGATGACTCACTTAATCAAGAGCCCCAACAACCCTGCCCCAACAATACCCATCCACAGGTGCAAGGTTTGGTCATCACGCTCTTTTTTTAGCAACTTGATCTCTTGTCTCAAGGCATCATTTAGCCCATCGTACTCATGATCCAATAATTTTTGCTCAGACATAACAGCCTCTACTTTTGTATCCAATAGGCTTAATTTTGTTTCATACGCTACAAAATACTCTCGGTAGATTTTGCCAAGATTTTTTAATTCTTGCGTATCTGATTTTGAAAGATGGAGATGCGAGGTATCCATCTCTACCAACAATTTGTCAATGACTGTGACCATTTCTTTACGGGTGACAGGCGACTGTTCTTGAAAATTATCGGACAAATACCCTTCTTTTATGGCACGACTTCCAAGCGACTGGGTGCCTCCTTCATCAAAGCGAGGCTCTTTGCTCGTAGCTGCTAGACACACACCTTGTGTTACAAGACAAACAAGCCCTATTAATACCATTGTTTTTTTCATTTTCTTCCTTCTTTCTGCACTAAATTTTGAGTAGGTATGATGTTGACTTGAACAGGATATGCTTGGCCTTTTTCCCACAAAACGATATCTGACAGGCCTGGTCGTAAGGCTTTAAAGCGGAGTTTTCCAAACCGATTTTCTTTCTTACCTTGAACAAGACGATAATGAAGAAATTGCATTTCTGAAGACAAAGAAACGTGGTTGTCTTCTTGGCTTATCATCCATTCATCCGGAGAAAACCGAACCATCTGCACTTGATTTGGATCCCAAGAGATACGCCACGACCTATCAAAAAAAGGATCCACATAATGCGCAACGGGTGCCACATATAGATACTCACCTACCATCACGTCCTCTTGACTAGATGTCAACCGAATATCTTGGGTGACCACGTTTAACATAACCTTATGAGATACCGTTTTGGGCAAGGTAACGGGAGACGCAACCGTAGCAGACAAAATACTCTCTCGATTGCCAGGACGAGCCACCTTGACTTTCCAGGTCACTGTTTGGGATTGCTGAGGAGAAATCTTGGATAAAACCCGAGTAGGCAATTCAAATCTAGGAATTTCTAGAATAGAGTCGGTATTTAAGTGTATTGCAACATTTTCAACAGGCAAGACAGACTTGTTTTGCACATCCACTGCCACTGTCACGTAAAAATTCTCTGACACCACCACCCTCTGTGCACATCTCATATCCACCTGCAACTCTGGAGCTCCAAAAATATAGATCGGCCTACTAATTTGATTGGAATCGAATGTAGAAGAGGTAACAGAGAACTTAAGCGTTTGATTGCCAAATGCTTTGCCATCTGTTTTGAGCTTAATGGGGATCTGCTTGGTATACCCTGATGGCAGCACGTCTATAGTGGTTTTTAGGGCACCGCTGCTCAACGTCAATCCTTCTGGCAATACAAAAGAGAGCTCGACATCTCGGGCCTCATAAGAGGATGTATTGGAGAGATATCCCACCACCAAGACCTCTTTTTTTGATGTTGCGTATACCTTTTCTGGAGATGCTAGGCCAAGACTTAGGGCCCCTTTTGATACAGACAACCCGCCAAGCCCATATAACGTTTTGATGACATGCTCCTGAGCAGGGGCTAGCGTGACAGGCTCCCACCACATTGCAAGAGCTGTGTCTTTTTCTTCTTCCCCATCTCTTACAAAAGACCGCCCCTCTTCATAGGGAAAATGCCAAGGATAATCTGCCAGTGTCCCCCAATTGGCTAACAACAATTCATGGGGCGGATAAACACCTTTCTCCAACAAAGACACGGTACCTTGTGCGACAACATTTGGGGATAACAACTGATCAAATGCCTGCCAAAAATCTTGGACTTGATCACCAGAAAATCGCCGTTCAGATTCTACGGACTGAGAACCAATCCTAAATGGGGCTCCGTCATTGAGTCCGAGTTTTGTATCCACCATCAAGCGAAGCCCTACTGTATGAGACGCATTGTCCTGATTGTCAACGTCATATTGAATAAGACCCGTATCTTTGATCCCTGTTAGGGGATTGCGTACAATCGATAGTTTTTGCCGTACCCTTACCGCACCAAACAAACACTCGGTTATGACAACCCCATCTTGGGTAAGGGTCTGGTGAGATACGTGACCAAATTCAAAGTTTTTACCGGCTCGTTTTGCCATTTTTTTATTAATCCCCCCAAACACATACGCCTTGTCATCGATTAACACCGTTGTATAAGAGGTCCAGGGAATAGGACGTCCAAAAATAAGCGATTGATTTTTGGATAAAGGATTTTTTGGGTCTCCTCCGGTGGTCTCAATAGCAAACCGGCCTTTGTCTTCATCTTGGTTATTGACCACTACTTTAATAAATTCGTTCTGGATACCTACCGTGCTATCTGCTGAGCCTGCTACTGATCCAGCCTGTGCCAAAACAGAGGGTCCGATATGCATCACAAAAACAAGACTAATCCCAAAAAAAACCCAGTGTTTTACCATCCTATTATTGCCCCAATTCATATCTATAAGAGAGTCTAAGGTTGCTCTCAACATCTTGACCAAACAATCGTCTTGGCGCAAATCTATAATAGCGTTTAACCGTTGTGACAAACGCCTTGTCCAGTATGTCATGTCCACTCGAGCTGACCAATTCTACCTCATATGGTTTTCCGTTGGAGTCGATTTTTACATCCACTACCACGGTTCCCTCCCAATTGTTATTGAGGGCCTGTTTTGGATAAATAGGAACGACGGCATTCAGCGTTGTTGCTACCATACGATCCCCTGGCACCGCTATCAGCGGGTGGATTTCTCCTCCCGACAGAGACGGCTTAGCAACTTGTACGAGACTTTTTACGCTCTCTTTTTGAATAATCTTTGGGTGAATCGGAACAGGCACCGATACGGGTTTATCCTTGGCATCGGGAGCTCCTTGAGTTTGTGGTGACTCTGGAATGGGGGTATCCAACCGAATTTTCACGGGAATTTCAAACTGGGCTCTGGGATCAATCTGGAGTTTTTGAACAGGAAAGACAATGCATAAAATGGCGATATGACCCAATAAACTCACCAAAAGTGATGGGAGAAAAAAATTACCCTTTTTTTTCATGAACCGTTTCAGCTTTTTGAGTTGCCTTTAGCGACACGTTCACACCCCCTGCCAATCGGATATCATCCAATACAGTGATCACGCGATCATACGAAACGATTTTATCTGCACTCAAAATAATGGACATATCAGTTGCCCCATTGATGCGTGTCGTGATTTCTTGCCTGAACATATCTGGTGATACTGCAACGCCATCTATGAATATCTCAGAATTTTCATCAATGGATACCAAAATACCCTTGACCTCTTTTACAACAGAGGTGGCCACCGGCAACTTCATTTTTATCCCTTTATTGGAAAGGCCTGCCACTGTAGAGGCATAAATAACAAAAAAGATGAGCAATGTGAACAAGACATCTATGATAGGAATGACCTCAAAATGGATAGGTTGCCGTTTGTACCGTTTGGAAATAGTCATCTTATGATTTCTGTTGGCAAAATTCTAATAGAGATTGGACTTGATATTCTATTTTTGCTACCAGCGTAGCAATGCGGTGGGTAAAGTATTGATAAAAAAAAGCAGCTACAATCGCAATGGCCAATCCTGATACCGTATTGATCAACGCCACAGAAATGCCGGCATACATCTGGGTAACATCCCCTCCCGTTGCTGCTGAAATTCCTGAAAAAATACGCATCAATCCCAATACTGTACCTAACAATCCAATCATAGGCGCAATGCCTACCATACCCTGTAAAAAAGTCATATATCGATCTAGATCCAAGAGCAACAAGGCATCCTGTGCTGATAATTTTTGGGCCGCCTTATCCGATGGCAAGGAAGAGGCCTCTATAAGCGCTACCAAATAGGGTGAAGAGGCATCATCCAAAAACTCATAATCTTTTTGAGTGGCTTCTTTTCCTTGGGATAAAATAC
>CAXNHA010000015.1:0-17901 GCA_964202165.1 Candidatus Marinamargulisbacteria bacterium
ATCTCGATGTTGTAGACATGGCCGGTGTTGGCTACTGCTCGGATGTCCAAGACAACCCATTTGTCCAAGCTTCGCTCTTTGCTACTCATGGGATTGCGTACTGTTAGATCGCTGATCTGATCTTCTTTGCTGACAATGGCATTGATCAACCCCATCAACAGATCATTGTGTTGCTCAAAGATTAACTTGAAGGCAAAATCAACGCGAGGGTTTAGGCGTTCGTGCATGAGTCAAAGTTTAACCCAAACCCATTTTACATACAATCCAGCCAAATCTGTCACCTCACCCCTAGCCCAGAGGAAAAAAACAAGCTACTTTGGAAGCCCCTCTGTCTTCTAGCGTGGGTGATTGTGTACGACATTTATCCGTGGCATACGGACATCTTGTACAAAAAACACACCCTGTTGGCTGGTCAAAAGGACTGATGGGTTCAGCTATCTTGGCTTTGACAGCAACAGGCCTGTCCAAGTGGATACTGGGAATAGCTGCAAATAAAGCCTGGGTATAGGGATGTCGTGGCGAAAGCACAATCTCTGTTTTGGGTCCACTTTCTACAATATGCCCCCTATACATCACCAAGACATGGTCACAAGTTTGGGCAATAACACCCAAGTCATGAGAAATCAATAGAATAGACATGTTAAATTCTGCTTGGATGGCACACAATAAATCCAAAATCTGAGCTTGCACCGTCACATCCAATGAGGCTGTGGGCTCGTCTGCAATCAACAGGGTTGGCTGCATCGACAACGTCAGTGCAATCACAACCCGCTGACACATTCCCAAAGAAAATTGGTGAGGATAATAGCTCAGACGAGAGGCAGGATCAGAAATCCCTACTTTTTGCAGCAAATCAATAGCCTTGTCTCTTGCGTCTTTGACAGATAACTCACGATGATGTAGTCGAATCGTCTCGATCAGTTGGTTGCCAATGGTGTATACAGGGTTTAACGATGCCAATGGATTTTGAAAAATCAACCCGATTTCTTTTCCTCGAATAGCGCGTAACTTGGGTTGAGACATGGCCAGAATATTTTGGCCTTCCCACTCAATCTCGCCTGTGACAAGCGCTTCTTTGGGCAATAAATTTAATATAGACAATGCCGTCAACGTCTTGCCAGATCCAGACTCTCCCACCAATCCCACCGTGGAACCAGGCTCAATATCAAAGGACATATCTTGAACAGCTTGGAATATTTTTCCTTTTTCTCGAAAGGAAATAGAAACATGGTGTACCCTGAGACTCATATCTGTTGAATCCTTTCTTGCCAAGCATCCCCTATCACAGCTGTTGCCATCACTACGCACACGATACACATGCCTGGCGCAATAGCCATCCACGGGGCTTGATACATATAAGACAAACTATCTTCCAACATATTACCCCATGATGGGCAAGGAGGTTGCACCCCAAGCCCTAAAAAACTCAAAACAGACTCTGTCAAAATAGCATGTCCCATGCCCAACATCGCAGACACCAAAACAGGCGACAATGTATGGGGTAAAATATGCTTAAACAAGAGACGCCTCGACGACAATCCCCTCGCTCTTGCTACCAAAATAAAGGGGCGCTCTTTGAGACTGAGCACCGATGCACGCACCATGCGAGCCGTACCCATCCAACTCGTCGCACCAATCACAACAACAACATTCCAAATGCTGGGTTTTAGCAAAACTTGAATGGATAAAATCAGAAAAAAAGTAGGCAATGCCATCACAAAATCCACAAATCGCATCACACCAGCATCTATCCATCTTGGAGAAAATCCAGATACCAACCCTACCGCAAGCCCAATAGATGTGGCCATCATGACTGACACAAGCCCGATGGATAGGGATAATTTTGCCCCTGACAGACACCGCAAAAGAGTATCTCGACCAGCATCATCCGTCCCAAAAATATGTGCAAAAGAAGGAGAAAGCGGCCCCCCCACCAAATTGGGATCAAAGCTTTGTGCATCCATCTTCAATGGCCATTGAATGGCCAAAGACCCTACAAAAAAAAGACCCAGTAGTCCAATAGATACCCAAGCAGAAAGCGGAAGTTTCATCACCGGATCCTGGGATCAACCCATGCATAGGCCATATCTGCCAGCATATTGCCAAAGATGAGGAGAATAGCCCCCACCCACAGCAATCCCATGATCATGGGATAATCTCTCGAAAAAATAGAAGCGATCCCCAGCTGTCCCATGCCAGGCCACGCAAACAAATACTCCACCACAAACGCGCCACTCATCAGGGCCGGCAACTCCAAACCCAAAATTGTAATCAGTGGCAAGGCTGCATTTTTGAGAATATGTTTAAACAAGATACGATTTTCTGACAACCCTCTTGCCCGGCAAGCGATGACAAACGGTTCGTTCAAAAGCTGTTTTGTGCCAGATCGGTGATAGCGGGTAAGCCCTGCCAAACTGGCAATGACAATGGTAAAAAGAGGTAAAATAAGATGGTGTAGCCTATCCAAAAAAGTACCCAAAAAACCAGCTTCTGACAAATCTGGATTGAGGTATCCCGATGACGGAAACCAACCCAACCAGACAGAAAAAACCATAATCATCATCATTCCCAACCAAAACGTGGGAACAGACAGGCCCAATAGCGTGATATTGGCAATGAGCCGATCTATCCACGACCCTGGATGCGCCCCTGAATACATACCTAGAGGCAAGGTAATACCCACAATAAGCACCAAAGAGGACACCGATAACAAGAGTGTTGCAGGCAAGCGTTCCAAAAAAGACGTCACCACAGGCTTTCCCGTCACATAAGAATACCCAAAATCCCCTCGCACCATATGGGCCAACCAATGGCCATATTGCACAACAAGTGGCTGATCCAAACCCAAATTTTTACGGACCAAAGCCTGATCCTTGACAGAAAAATTGGGATCAAACATCACAGAAGCAGGATCCCCAGGTGCCACGTGAATCATCACAAAAGACACAGCACTCATCCCAACCAAAAGTGGCACCATCCAGATCAATCGTTTAACAATCAATCTCATCGCGATCATGGCGCAATAAAAACCGATTCAATCCGATGCATCATCCCAGCAGGCCCAGGATTGGACAGCCCTTTGACCCGTTTGTGAATCCCTACTGTTGTCTTGGGATAATACAAGAAAACAGCAGGCACATCTCGTGCAATCGTCGCATACAAGGTTGCATAAATGGATTTTCTGGCCTCACGATCCATTGTTTCTCGTCCTTGTACAAGGAGTCTATCCACCGCGGGATTGTTGTATCCAATAAAATTAAATCCTTGCGGATACTGAGACGAATGCCAGATAGCATATGCATCCGGCTCTATTCCAATCGCCCACCCCAACACAACAGCATCAAATGACTTGGGAGATGCTTCGTTTAAGCGTTTAATCAACGCACTCCATTCCATAATTTGGATAGAGGTTTTAATCCCTATTTTCTGCAAATATTGTTGAATCAATTCTGTGGTTTTCTCTCGGGTTTTATTGCCTTTGTTGGTCAACAGGGTGAGCTCAAATACATGCCCATTTTTTTCATAAAATCCCGATTTGTTTTGATGAAACCCCGCTTGTTTGAGCAACGCATGACTTCGGGACGGATCGTAGGCAAAAACAGGAATCATGGCATCCGGCGGATATGTCCACAAAACAGGGGAACTAGGAAGATGAGCCACCCGACCCTGATGGTTTAAAACATGAGCAACCAACGCATCTTTGTTGATACCATGGGCAATGGCTTGTCTAACCCGTTTGTCTGACAAAAAAGGATGATGGAGGTTAAATCCCAAATACGTATATTCCAAACCATCATACTGAAACAAGGAAAGATGAGGCAGTTTTTGAATACGTTCGCGGTCTTTTGGAGGAATATCGCATGCATCTATTTCTTTTTTTTGAAGCGCAATCAAGGCATTGTTGGAATCTGGAATGATTTTGACCGTAATCGTATCCAACTTTGCTTTTTGTCCAAAATAATGATCAAAGCGAGCGATCTTGAGATATTGACCCGTTTGCCAAGAGACAAATTTAAAAGGCCCTGTGCCTATAGGATGTCGGTTAAATGTAGTGGTATGGATATCCACATGTTCCAAGAGATGGTGTGGCAGAATGCTCATGGTCATACCTGTTAAAAAAGGGGCAAATGGTTTTGGTAAAATAGCCTGAACAGTGTACGCATTGATTGCCTTAAACTGGATGGGTTTACCATCAACTACAACCATACTCCTCCTCACTGTTCGGGTACTGGGATCAAGAATTTTATGAAACGTAAATACCACATCTTTGGCTGTAAACGGAGCGCCATCATGCCAAACAATATTTTTTTTTAGGATAAATGTAATGGTCTTTCCATCCTCACTCCAGTGGTAACTTTGCGCCAAATCTGGCTCAAGCTCCAGCTGTTCATTGACTTTTAACAACCCATTAAACACCCAGTCATTGAGCACAGAAGAGGCACTGTCCATCGCCAAAATCGGATTAAGCGTACTCGGTTCTCCTAGACTATGGGTGGTTAATCCACGGCGATTGGATAACGACGAGGCACATCCAAACACTGCCATTCCAACAGCTACACAAACAACAAGGCACATCATCATCCGTCTAAGCTCTGTCATAAACATCTCCTTAACGAGTGGGCCTACGGTCCCCACCCAATCGAAATCCTATCATTTGGATACGCTCTTGTCCCATAGCGGTGTTGACTTGAGGAAAAACAGACACATAATCAACCATCAAAAACAAAATCTGAGCAGAAGCCCCCACCGTCAATGTGTTGTAAAAATACCCCCCTCTTAGGGTAAGTCCTTCTGCCACACAATACTCGGTGCCCACATGCCCAACGATCCTATACGGACTTTCTTGGTCCTCTTGTTGATAGATCCAGTCTGTTGAGATATCCCAAGAACCCTTGGACCCAAACATAGCAAGGCCAACAGCCAATGACGGTGATATATCGACCGTTTTCTGACAAAAGTCTCGTGCAACAACACCCAATTGGATAGAAGGACTGATGTGACAAAGAACCCCAGCATCCGCACTCCAACCAGAAACAGAAATACCACCCGATGTGTTCTGAATTGTTTTGTAAGACACGCCCCAATCTATACCTATCTTACTTGCTTTTGCTACCCCACAATAGGTCATTTCTACATGGTTATCTTGGTCATTTTTTGGATCTTTTTTAAAAACAGATGCCACCCCAAACGGACTGAGGTAAAAAGACTGCACAGCCAAGGTATTGTGAACAAGATCCTGTTGAACTTGAACACCTTGCCCAAGACGAGCCAACCCCGCAGGGTTGTAACAAAACCCAAGCCCTTCTTCTGCAATAGCACAGTAGGCATTGCCCATCCCAATAGCCCGAATTGACACCCCTTCGTTGATCACGTTTCTCAACAAATCAGGTTGGGAAGCACCCAAAATAGGCACAAGCAAGATGGCCTGTACTGCTATCCATAAAAACTGCTGCTTTATCATCCTAATAGATAGGATTCACCTGTGTTGGCGGATACGCATATAGGGGTGCCATATGACGGGCTTCCTGCTCAGTGGTATAACGAAAAAAATGCTGTGTAGCAGGATCTGTACTATATCTAGCCATCGCCATTGTACAGACCGGCGTAACAATGGGCTGACACCCAGACAAATCAAGCAACCTGTTGTGAAGATCATCAGACCAAGAGCCCACAACGTATACCGTCGTCTGAAAAAGCCCCAGCTGCGTGCACATGGCATCCGTGTCCCATTGGAAGGCATGCGTCAGCGGTTTAAATTTTCCAGAGGCTATACGCCATAGCTGGGCATGGTACAACGGCTTGATAGAGGGATAGACCGTCAGATAGGTGCCGTCAAAGGACAACACATTGAGCAAGAGGGCTTCTAAGCTAGTCACTGTATATATGCCAAGCCCAAGCAGTTGGGACAGGGTTTTGATAAGCGTAAGCCCCATGCGACAAGCAGTAGAGGGACCTGGCCCTACGGTTGTACAGAGATGAGACACCTCTTTTAAAGAAAGAGTGGCAAGGGACAAATGGGCCTGGATGGTTGCGACAAGGTGATCAGAATACCGGTGAGACAGGGCAAATTCATGAACAGTCTTAGATCCATCTGGAAAAACAATCCCAAAGCTCTGAGGTGCATGCCCAAGATGGAGAGCAAGCACACATGTCATAAAGACGAAGACTGATAATCGATAGAGGATACCTCTCCAAGCAAATCAAGGACTTGTATTTCAAATCGTCTATTTGCAAATTTTATCATCCGTTCTCTAAAACAAGCCTCAAAATTGTCATTACAAAGAAATCCAAACAAGGCCCCATTAAGCACCGCTTCTTCCAAACTTTTTTTATGACTTAAATCGGCAAGAGCAATGCCATATGGAGGAATGACCTGAGCAATTTTTCTGGCACTCATTTCCGAAAAAAGATTAAAAACATCTCTGTCATGGTCCGTGCCCAATTTTGCCACAATAAAATCTTCTTCTCCGACACAATCATCCACACCTAACAAAGATACATCAAATTGAGGATGCACAATAAGGCTATCTTCTTTGAGAGGCAAAAGCTGTTCACCAGACAATATATCTGACAATTTCTGCACATCAGCCGGACTCCCATATGCTATTTTTAATTGAAACCGAGGAACAGGCGGCAACTGAAAATAAGGATGTAACGCCTGAAACAAATCAATAACCTTCTTCACACTCTTTTTACTACCAGTATGGCTACAACGAAAGCTCGAATCATGCGACTCTTCCACAACAGATGTGCTGTAGTGCTTAAACAACGCCACAATCTGAGGCATCCAATGCTCTTGTTGATCAATCGGAAGCTGATTGACTTGATAAAACAGTTGGTACCGAATGGCATTGAGCTTTGTCATAACCAGCATCCGCTCATCTATTTGATTCCGTTTATATACAAAAGGATTGGCGTGGATAGCCTGCTCCACTGCCCGCAAAACATCTGCACTGGAATAGGGTTTATTCAAATAGCTCAACGCCCTGTATTCTCCTAGAAGCTCTTGCCTCCACTGGTCATCATCATACCCCGTCTGAATAACCGTAGGTGGAACGGCTGGAAAACTAATCTGTTCAAATTGATACAACACTTCAAAAGCTGAAATATCTGGCAACCGTACATCCAACAAGACCGCACAAATATCATCTGGATTGGAGTTGGAATAGATGTCAACGGCACTACGACCATCCTTTGCAGACAAGACCTCATAAAAGGGCTCGAATAGGTCAATCAAACGATCCAGCTGAGACAATTCATCTTCCACAATCAACAAAATGGGCTTGGTCATACAAATCCCTCATCTATCTGAAATCAGCTAAACCCCCCTATAAAAGGGGTAGCCGAAGAATACCCCAACTCCTTAAAAACAGGAAGCTATCCTACGCAAAAAATAGTTTAAAAACAAGATAGGCTATACGGAGGTCAAAGTAGGAAACGCCACGGTAAAGCAACTGCCTTCCCCAACTGTAGAGCTCACATGGATGGTCGCATGGTGGGCATCGAGTACCCGTTTGACAAAGACAAGTCCCAGTCCTGCACTGAGGACTCCTTTTTTGGAGCTAACCCCTGACTCAAAGATATGGGGCAAAATATCTTCAGGGATGCCTTCTCCTGTGTCTGTGATACTGATCTGGACGTGGTTTGTATCGGGATTGTCCCTCGCCTCGATGGTGAGTTTGCCTCCAGCTTTTGTGTGGTTGAGGGCGTTGACTACAAGATTTAAGAGGGCTTGGAAGACATAGACTTCGGTGCCTTTGATGGCGGGTAAGTTATCTGCAACAAGGACTTCCAGTTGGATCTTGTCCCGAAAGGCCTGGTCTCGTACCAAGTGCTTGATTTGAGTTATCATCTCTGGGACATCGATATCTTTATTCTCGTTTGTAACACTGGTCGTATCTTTGAGCATGAGTCTCATCAAAGAGGTGGCACGTTCTACACATCGGAAGATATCATGCATGTAGGTGGCAGTTTGATCATCGATGTCTTTTTTCATCAACACCCTATCGGACACGGAATAGATATTGGTGAGGGGGGTGTTGAGCTCATGAGCGATCCCTTGCAGAATCCCTCCCAACATCGCTTTGTGCGACATCCCTTCTATTGTATTGATACTCTCTTTGAGTCGCTCATGCGTGTCTTGCAACTCTGTGTAGGAATGTTGGAGATTTTGGGCAAGTTCTTCAGCTTGCTGTCTTTTGTTTTCTATCTCAATCGATTTTTGTTCAAGTTGACTATTTGCTTCTTCAAGCTCTTTTTCTGATTTATTTGAAATCCAGATAAACGCAAACAGATAAGAAGCAATGAGAGAAAAAACCGTGAGAAAAACACTGGTGTATAGGTACCCTTGGATCTCTGGAGAGAGCATAAGCTTTGGAAAAAGAGAGTACCCTGAACAAGATACTATTAAAAAACAAGCTAAGGGAATAAAAATACCAATAGCTTTTTTTGTTATTTCGTGAGCTGAAAAGATGAGAAGAGGGACTCCTGAGAAGGCATAATATAGCATCTGTATGCCTGACTCTTTTCCAAAAGCAGATGCGTAAATCATAATTCCAATGCTTCCCCAGAGCAGTAAATTGAACTTGGCTAGGTTATAATATCCGTACCTATTGAAAACCAGACTTACTCCGTACAATAGAAGAAATGGAATGACGCAAAATCCAAGTGCTGGAGACAAAAAATAAAAGATAAAGGCATAGGGAGTTGAGAAAAGGATAAATAGCCACGCAATCCGATTGGTAAAGAGAATAGATTTGGCGGATACGTTTTTGTTTTGATCAATCATGGCTTATCCTTTTGCAACATGTCTTGAAGAACTCGAAGATTCGCATACAAAGGTGGGTTTTTCGAAAGTGTATAACGGGGAGCTTCATTTGCCCAAAATGGATGAGCCAGCCAGCCTTCCATAATGGAGATCATTGTATCAATTTTTTCTCGTTCCCCTTTTTGTATTTTTTCTATTTCTGTCATCAAAATAGATTTTAGCTTAAAAAAAGACCGTGATGCATCATTGTGCTTTTTTGTGGTGTTAAGAAAAGCTTCTTTTGTAGATTTTCCCTCGTTTAAATCAACCTGAACAGTACTAAGGTTATAGGTATCACCCTTTTCTTTTGCAAAAGAAAAAAGATCGTTACTAAACGCAACACATTGGCTAACACATTCGAGCATACTTCTAAGAGTGAAGTATTGGGTTAAGAGTTCCTCAGAATTGATGCCTACCATGCTACAACCTAGACGAAGCGAGTGATCTGCTCCACTTGTCCACATTCTAATACGCTCACTTTCTTCTCCAGGAAGAAGTTTATTTGCTTTGTATCCGAGTTCTGTTTCGGTAGATTTGCAGTAGTCAAAAAAACTCTTTAAAAAAGTTGGGTCTTGTTGAAATTCAGGCGTTGCCAAGAATAATTGATGCATGACCAGAGTTCGGATTGAATCATTTGGACATAATGGTAACCTATCTCTTAAAACTTCTTCTTTTCTTCGGTTTTCCTCTTGCAATGTAGTAAGCTCACGCGTTTCTTTTTTGACATCTAACCAATCATCCATTGCAAATAGTGTGCATAGCCATTGAGTAATTTTGAGAAGTTTTTCTTTTCCAAAAGACTCTGGATAGCAAACTCCTACTAAACCTCCAACCCATGTTGCTTTTAGAAGAGGAATTAACTTTTTTGGATAAATGCCCGTTTGCTCAGCCCAAGAAATACACGCCTTTTCGATATCCTCAATATTGCTATTTACCTGTGGAGCCGGCAGTACAAGATTGGTCAGTATAAGCTCATTATCTATATTGAATCGAAATGTAACTTCATGTAAGCCTTTAGTAGCAGATTTTTCTATTTTGTGAATAGAAACATTGCCTGTTTTTATATGGTGTACGCCTATATCTTTTTCATTCTCAAGAAAAATTTTACTAGACATAGACCATGTTTCATATTGCAAAAAACCATTATTTATCTTAACTCCTGCACAAAAATGCCACATCATTTGGTTGGTAAATTGCTTTGATTGTTTTGAACCTATAGACTTCAACCCCTGATATTCTTGAAGAGGTTTAACCTGATTTTGTGCGAGCTTTGTGAGTTGATTGAGTGATTTGGATTGTTTAAAAAGGTTTTGAATGATCTTCGGTATCTGCACTGTAGAAAACTCCTTTTCTGTGTTGAATTTATGATGATCGTGATGCGAAATTGTAGTCTAGCGTTAGTAACTGAATTTTTCTAGGGTTTTTGACAAAGGGCTTAGGTAAGATCTTGGAGATCTCCTTCGCTGAGCTGAGTGATTGTAGCCACTTGGGACAGGGTCATACCCGTGGCTAGGAGTTGTTTGGCGATAGCCAACTGAGCTTTTTTCTCGCCCTCAGCCAAGCCTTCGGCTTTGCCTTTCTCCATGCCTTTCTCCATGCCTTTCTCCATCCCTTTTTCCATGCCTTTGACCAAGCCTTTTTTTATGCCTTCCTTCATGCCTTTGGCTAGACCTTTGGCCTCCCCTTTGTACCTTGCCTTGGCAATGATAGAGCGTTCCATTCTGGCCCAAGCTTGATGCGATTTGTAGGTGGTATATTCTTCGTCTGTGAGTGCTGTGGTTTGCAAGACGTCCAAGGCTTTGACAATCGCCTTGTCTGCTTTCATTTCTTTTGGGAGTTTTTCTGTGCTTAATTCCTGGGCTTTTGTCAAAAAAGTCGCCCATCGGTTGAGTGCTGTTGTGAGGTCTTTGTTTGATGAGCTTTCAAATTTGTTGAGCTCTATCGTGTGTAGTTGCAAATCCGAAAATGCTTCTTTGCCACTCTTTTTGTTGGCAATGCCATAATGGTTGTGATAATAGGGCTCGTCCATGAGTGTAAAATTGAGAATGTGAATGCTAATTGTGCGTTTGAGCAAGTTGTAGTCGTCTCCGGATTTGAGTTGTTCTCGGTAGACTTCACTCCACAAAAACAAGGCTCTTTGTTCATAGCCCAATTCATCAGCCACTTGCATCTCGATGTTGACGGGTTTGCCTTCTTGATCAATGGCTCGGATATCAAGAATTGCTGTCCGGTCAGACCCTCTATTCTTGAGGGTGTCTGGATTGGTGAGTGTAATCGATTGGACTTGGTCTTCTTCTGGCAATACGGCATTGACCAAAGCTATCAAGATGTCTTTGTTCTCTTCAGAGCCAAAGATCTTCTTGAAGGCAAAATCAATTCTCGGATTTAATCGTTCCTGCATAGGTCAAAGTTTAACTAAAACTCATTTTATGTGCAATATAATCAAAATCTAGTACAAACCTTCCTGTCCCAATCATCCTAAAAACTCAACCCTAACAAGGGGTTGTTAAGCTAAAGAATAAACCCGCGTTTTTTACCTTTAAGATCACCCTCCCAAGACATTTTCTGATTATAAGAAAAGCGTCCCGATCGCTTAACGATGGTCTCGTTAATGTCCACTGTTTTGATGGAAATTGTCGAGAGATTTTTTGGATCTGAAGCAAATTGATCCAACATGACCTTGATACTTCCCAACCGTTTTTCTTTTGCTTCTACTTTTTGAGACAAGAGTTTTAGCAATAATTTTGCCAATCCATTAAATTCTTTTACCGCTGGGAGCGTTTTTCTGGATTCTTGAGCGGTGTATTTTCTTCTTTTTTTGGTTTCTCCCATTTTAGGATTCCTTTTGTTCCTCATCTGATTGCATCAGGCTGGGTTTTCGCTTTGATTTTTCTCGCTTCATTTTGTTTTCAGCTTCGTCTTCCTGGTCTTCAAGTTGCTTAAGCCTTGCCTTTAATTTTTTTAAGCGAGCCATGTTGTCAAAAAAATCCTTAAATTCTTTTCTCTCCTCTTCAGACAGTTGCTCCAAAACAACCAAGTCTTCCAACAAAGCCAGCTCTTCTAATTTTTGGTCAAGGGGGGTCTTTTTTTTGCGGGTCTTTTTCTCCGTATCAAACGACGCCAACAACTCATCGATGACAATGGCTATCTCGTCAGGGGTTCTGCCACTCATTGCCTCTTTTATATCGGGTTGATTTTTCTGAGTATCTTTTTTCTTAAAGGCATCTGTTATTTCTTTGCCAAGATGAGCCAATTCTTTGTCGACGACCATTGACTCTTGTCTTGCTGCTGCCATCATGTCTGAAATGCTGTTTTTGACCTCTTCTGGGGGAGGAGGCGGTACAGTAGGCTCTTGAATAGGGGCTTTATTGGCCAATGGATTTTTGTGAGGAACAAACATAAAAAGAAATCCTTCTTTAAGGGAAAATGTGAGACAAATGATGCAAAGCGATGCCAACACCAACGGCTACATTCAGCGATTCTACCCGAGAAGTGTCGATCTTCAAAGAGGCTATAGAAACCGATGTGGCAAAAATATCAGGATCAATTCCCTGCGATTCTGAACCCACAATCAACCCGATACCACGCTGTTGATCTGGCCGAAAGGATAGCAGGCGATGTGTAGCATGCGGTGTCAACGCCACCCATTGCATCTCAGGGTAAGTCGTACAAATACGATCCCATGTATCCTCAACAATCGCAATATCAGACACATATCCTGCACTGGCACGTACCGATTCTGGATGAAATGGATCAACCGTATGGGGCAGCGTCACAATGGCTTCCCACCCAAACGCAACACCTGTTCTGATCATAGCCCCAAGATTGGACGGCAATCGCACACCATCAACCACAAGCAAGCGTCGAAGAGCAGAAGGCAAAACAAAAGACGGCTGTCGAACAACAGCCAAGCAATCCTGTGCACAGGCTAGAGAAGAGAGGCGAGACCATATCCCCCGATCCACTGCATAAGTAGGGCATGGGCACTGCTCAAACTCTTGAGCACTACCTGCCAAAAAAAACACCCCCGACAACAGAGGTGATTGAGAGTGGATAAGGTCTTCAATACGCCCTTTATGCTCCATGACAAATTCCCTGTGTGTCGTACGGTAGGACTTGGAGGCAAGCAACTGTCGCACATGTTGAATCTGAGGATGGTTAAACCGAGAAAGCTTCTTATTTTCGCTCAAGCAACACCACTGCATGAGCAGATATACCCTCTTGGCGTCCTTCAAATCCCATTTTTTCTGTTGTTGTCGCTTTGACAGACACACGATCGATATCAATTTGCATCACGCAAGCAAGGTTCTCTCGTATGGCTACAATATAGGAAAAAAACTTAGGCATCTCTGCAACAAGCACACTGTCGATGTTACCAACCCCATACCCTTTTTTGTGGACAAGCCCCATCACCTCAACCAAGAGATCTGTGCTAGAAGCATCTTTGTAGGCAGGATCTGTATCTGGAAAATGATCACCAATACTCCCCAACGCCAGGGCCCCCAGCAAAGCGTCCATCATGGCATGCGTCAAGACATCTGCATCGCTATGCCCCAAGAGTCCATATGAATAAGGGATGACAATACCTCCGATCACAAGGGGGCGATGATGAACAAACCGATGGGCATCATACCCATACCCAATTCTCATAAAAATCCCCTAAAGAAAAAAATACCATACGCCGAAAAAATAAACACACAAAGCCCCAACACCCCAATGGGAATAACCAAAGGACACATATACGCACATGTCGCCTCAGTTTTGGATAACCCGTATAGCTTGTACACAACATATATCTGCAAAACGCCCACGTATATGAGAAGCGTAAAAGAAAAAAACGTATACAAAAAGGCCCATTTTAGAGGAGAAAATGGCACCACATGCAGCAGACCCAAAAAAAGCATGGGATGCCAAGCCAAAACAAACCAATGGAACAAGTCCTTGCTCTTGCCCGTTTTACGCCAAAATTGAACTGCAAAATCCACGGCCACCGCATACGCTGCCACCAAACAAGCCAATAAAAGGCCATAAAGGGGCATCAAGAAAAAAAGGAAATAAGAACAAGAAGATTGCAAGCTCAACAATCCCAACACCACAAGAGAGGCATAAGCAGGTCGAGATGACAATAAAATCCCATCCGAAATTGTAGAAAAAGGATGAAAAACAAGGCGATACAAAAAAGAAACCATGATAGTTTACACTCTAAACCGATCCACATCCCTTTGCCAAGTAGGCGGACTATACAGACCTGTTTGAAGCCATTTTTTGATATCCAACCGCCCATTCAGCGGCCTAGGTGCTGGCCTTGGCAACTCACTGCTCAAAAGAGAGGGTACCGAATGCCCCAAAACATACTCAGCCAATCCATGCCAAGAGGTATAGCCTTGAGTTGCCACATGATAGATGCCATACGCCAGAGCATGCTGACAGAGTGCGACCACAGCCTCTGCAATAGTCCGAGTAGAGGTAGGACTTCCCCATTGGTCAGCTACTACCTGCAGAGAAGAAGGGTCCTTGGCTGCTTTTTGAAGGATTGCCTCAATAAAATGTCTTCCACCTTGTCCATATAGCCACTGAATTCTCAGAATATAATGAGTCTCGCAATGCGCTTGTATGACTTGTTCTCCCAACAATTTACTTCTACCGTAGGCATTGATCGGAGCAGGGTTACAGGTTTCGACATAAGGAAGATGCCCTTGTCCATCGAATACATAATCCGTGGAAAAATGCATCAATTGAGCACCTCGCTCCTGACAGATCTTGGCAAGATACAAGGGACCGGTTGCATTCACCGACACAGCTTTGTCCCAAAACGTTTCACATGAATCCACATGGGTAAACGCTGCACAATTGATAACCGTATCAAAAAAATCTATGCCATGTAACACCTGTCTCACAGAGGCTTCTTGGCTAATATCAATATCAGAGGATGTCAGGGCATGCACCAAAAACCCAGCTCCTATTAGCTGAAAAAGGACTTGTTGACCCAACATCCCTCCAGCACCTACGAGAACAATTTTTTTTGACGTCATCGAAACAAGTGTACCAAAAGGATAGCTCCTTTGATATAATCCAAACACGCTATGACCTACCACACCCTTTACCGAAAATACCGCTCCCAATCTTTTCATGAATTGGAAGGGCAATCCCATATCATTCAAATTTTAAGCAATGCCATCACCTTGGATCGTGTCTGTCATGCCTATATTTTTTCGGGTCCTCGTGGGACAGGCAAAACCTCAACAGCTCGTATTTTTGCCAAGTCTCTTAATTGTAGAAAAGGCCCTTCCACAACCCCTTGTCAAACCTGTGATATTTGTCAAAAAATAACCGCTTCTCAAAGCATTGATATTATCGAACTTGATGCAGCCTCTCACACCGGTGTCGATGATATTCGCGCCCTTACTGAGCAGGTCCAGTTTGTTTGCGTAGAATCTCTATACAAAGTATTTATCATCGACGAAGTGCATATGCTAAGTTCTCAAGCCTTCAATGCCCTCCTCAAGACTTTGGAAGAACCCCCTCATAAAACTGTTTTTATCTTGGCCACAACAGAGCCTCAAAAAATACCCGCTACGATTCATTCTCGGTGTCAACATCTTCATTTTCAAAAACTAACCCTTGCCGAGCTATCCCGCCAACTCACCCATATCGCATCCCAAGAAGGCATTGTCATTTCCCAAGATGCCCTTCATATTCTCGCCAAGCGATCTGGAGGAGGGATGCGAGATGCCATCATGTTGCTGGACCAATTGGTAGCTTTTCATGGCACCACCTTAACCAATCAACATGTTTTAGAAATGACGGGCGGAGCAAACACCCTCCAACTCATTGGGCTATGCGAGGCCATATTGGGAGGAGATGCTCCCAAAACCATCGAATTGCTTCGGCATCTTTTTCTAGAAGGCACCAGCGTCCACCAATTGGTACCCGATCTGATAGAGATGATTCGTCACCTGAGCTATACAAGCATGGGGGTGCCCTTGCAATACGATGTAGAGGATAGCCTTTTGCTTCAGCTAAAACAGTGGTCTACACAAATATCCATCCCTGCCACACTCACCCTCTTAAAAATGTTGACGCTGATAGAAAATGAATTTAGGTGGTTTCCAAACAATGAATTGCTGTTGGAAGTACGCCTCTTATCGTGGCTACAAGAAAATCCAAAAACCACCCCCTCATCCCCTCCCAAAAAACCACTGGAAGAAAAACCGCTAGAAAAAAAACAACCCCCTCTCAAACAAAAAGCAGAGGACTTTCAATCCCAATGGCATCAATTTTTGGCTGCCTTAAAAATAAAAAAAATGTCGTTGTACTCCATCCTAGACCAATGTCAAATCGAGACTGTGACCCAGACAACCGTGCATGTCAAACTCAAACAAAACTTCAAATTTTTTTGTGACAAACTCAACGAAGAGGCAAGCAAAGAACTGCTCACCGCTTTATTGCAAGAAGCGTGTGGCACTGCTCTCGTCATCAAAGCCAACACGCCGGCTACCGATCCTACGACACAAAAAACAACCCCTTCTTCTCTGTCTTCCCAACAAGAACCCCCTGATCTCCCAAAAAAAATCAACGACATCGTGGCTTTATTTGAAGGATACACCGTATAACGAGTGTACTTTCATCAAGAGTTCCAGTATGATTTGACCACTTTTTCTTAAAGAACCCCCAACAAGGAGCCGTAATCATATGTTTGAAAAATTCAAAGACATGAGCAATCTGGTCAAACAAGCAGGAGCCATGAAATCTGAGATGAAAAAAGTGCAAGAAGAACTCAAATCGATTCGTGTGTCAGGTACAGCTGACGGTGGAAAAATAGAAGTGGTGCTTACAGGTGAATTGGAATGTGTGTCTGTCACAATTGATCCAAGCCACAGCGTCAATCTCACAAAAAATCTCCAAACTGCCTTTAACGAAGCCTCAAAAAAGGCAAAAAATGTAGCCACCGAAAAACTAACAAAAATATCTGGTGGCCTCAATTTGCCAGGAATGTAGCAACCAATCCCATGCAAGATCCCCATCCTTTGCATGCCCTCATATCTCAATTATGCAAATTGCCAGGTGTCGGCCAAAAATCAGCCCAACGCCTGGCTTTCTTTTTTTTATCCTTACCCCAACCAAGTGTCCAAGAGTTTTCACAGGTTCTACTGCATACCCGTCAACATATCCAATATTGCCAAACATGTTTTAATATTTCTTTTCAGCCCACCTGTTCCATCTGCTTAGATCCCAACCGCAACACCAAGATCCTCTGTGTGGTGGCTGAACCAAAAGACATGTTTGCCTTAGAACGCACGGGGGATTTTAAGGGGATTTATCATATTTTGGGAGGCGTTATCTCTCCGCTCGATGGCATCCATCCCCAAGCCCTCCGTATTGCCGAACTGATCCATCGTTTGCAAGAGAGCCTATCCTCCGAAATTATTTTTGCGATCAACCCTACCATAGAAGGGGATGCCACTGTCCTGTATTTGATGCATGCCCTGCACGCCTATCCCGCAAAAAAAACACGTCTAGCCTATGGGTTACCTGTTGGATCTGATTTGGATTATGCAGATGACCTTACCTTAAAAAAAGCTTTTTCCGGAAGGACCCAGTTGTGAACAAAAATACCGTCGCCCAAGTTGTTAGTCGTCGATTAAACCTCCCAAAGTCACAAGTATTAGACACCATTGATACATTTTTGGAGCTCATTGCAGAAGAACTTGTCAAAGGCCATAGCGTCAGATTGGCCAAATTTGGCAAATTTGAACGCCGCACCAGAAAAGCCCGATTGGCCCGAGATATCAAGACGGGAACATCCATCGACATCCCCGCAATTCTTAGCCCCTCATTCAACCCAAGCATCACCCTAAAAACGGCCATCAGAGGATAGGCATCTTACATGTTGATTACATTTGAAGGCATAGAAGGATCTGGAAAAACCACACAAAGCCAGCTCTGTGCACGTTTTTTGCAAAACAAAGGATATTCCGTTGTCCACACCCGAGAGCCGGGGGGCACTGTTTTTGGACAACATATCCGTCAACTCGTTCTCGACCCAGATACTAACTTGCATCATCCGTATACAGAATTGATGTTATTTTACGCTG
>CAXNHA010000016.1:0-17042 GCA_964202165.1 Candidatus Marinamargulisbacteria bacterium
AAACAATTGTCCCGTACTTACAATGCCCATCAATAGACCAATTTGAGGGTCCGGCTGGCGAAACCCTTCGCAGATAAATCGGCATAATCCATACCCCATTCCGTATAAGGCAGTGCCTTGACCCGGGGACAGTTTTAGCCACCGATAGGCAAATCCCAACCCAATAAATAATAGGAGACCTTCAGATAATGCTTCGTATAATTGAGAGGGATGACGTGGAAGTGGCCCTCCATTTGGAAATACCATGGCCCAAGGAGATGTGCTAGGACGTCCAAACAATTCGCCATTGATAAAATTGGCTATTCGTCCAAAAAAAATCCCAATGGTAGAGGCCCAACTCAATTGATCTATGACAGACCAAAAAGATTTTTTTAGGGTTTTACATACCTGAAAGGTAACCAAAAATACACCTGCAGCACCTCCATGATAAGACATTCCTCCATGCCAAATTGCCAAGATTTCAGCAGGATGCTTAAGATAAAAAGAGGGATCGTAGATAATAATATAGCCCAAACGACCCCCCAATAAGATACCTATAGCCACCATGGTGATCAGATGCACCCATTCATCGGAAGAAAACCCTAGGTTGCGAAGACGGTTTTTGACAAGCAACGATCCCATGCCAATACCACACACATAAGCCAGTCCGTACCATCTTAGCTGAAAATGGCCTATCTCATAAAAAACGGGAGATATAGAAGGAAATTCAATCATTTTTTTAGGTAAAACAGTATAGTATACTGGCCACAACTATGGCTATTCTAAAACGTCAAAAATCATCTTCCAAAGTGGTCATCATCGATTCTATTAAGACAGTTCGT
This sequence comes from Candidatus Marinamargulisbacteria bacterium, assembly GCA_964202165.1. GTDB lineage: Bacteria > Margulisbacteria > Marinamargulisbacteria > SXXA01 > JAHFDB01 > CAXNHA01. Next base: position 822 of record CAXNHA010000016.1, read on the forward strand.
CCTGCACATCAAGATGATATGAGCCTAGCAACGCCATACCTCACGCATCACGTATTGCCAACAGTGCCTTCTTTGGAAATATTTGCCCATGATAGCAACGAGATTATTCGAGAAAAAACACAGGCATACGAAGAAACTATCAGAAGAACACTAGCCGATGAAATGGCCCACTATCGCCAGAAGGCGCTTGCTGACTTGGAATCTGAGAAACAAGCGATTTTTCAAGGTGCTTACCAAGAAGGGGTTGAGCGAGGTCGTCACGATATGCGACGCCATTTTGAAAATCTTGGCAATGAATGGGTGAGTCATGCGGAGGAGTTGGCACGTGCACGTACGGAGATGATCCAATATAACAAAGATGACATTGTGTTGTTGGCATTAGAAATCGCAAATCGAATTGTGTTGCAACATCTCACAGATCACCCAGAGGTATTTGTTCATATGATTGATCAGGCAATTGACAGGATCACAGACAAAGACAAGGTTGTTCTCAGGATTAGTCCCCAGCAAGTAGATCTTGTGCGTGCGCATAAAGATTCTATTCTAAGTAGAATTAACGACATTAAAAACCTTGAGATTCAATCCGATCCAAAGTTGGAATTTGGCAGTTGTATTATCGAGACAAAAATGGGGTATGTGGATGCGACCCTTCCAACGCAATTTGAGACCTTAAAACAAGCCTTATTGGGCATATCGGACGATGATTCCATTTAAACGCTATATCGAGAAAGTACGTCAGATTGATCCCATCCAAGTAATTGGAAAAGTGATTCAGATTGTGGGGCTTGTGGTAGAGGCACAGGTACAAGGCGTATCTATTGGAGAATTATGTCAAATTGTCGTTGAAACTGGAAAATCATTTATTTTGGCTGAGGTGGTGGGATTTAAAGAAGAAAAAGTGTTGCTGATGCCACTAGGTCCCATTGCAGGAATCAGACCTGGTAGTAGAATTTATGCAACAGGCCATCCCATTCAAGTAAAGGTAGGCCCCCATTTGCTAGGGCGTATTTTGGATGGATTAGGCAATCCCATGGATCGAAAAGGACCCTTAGAATTTGAAGAAATTTACCCCATTGATCAAGATGCCCCCGATCCTGTACAACGTCCTCGTATCGACACCGTTTTGAGGGTAGGTGTGAAGGCCATAGATGGCCTCTTGACGTTGGGGAGAGGACAACGGGTGGGTATTTTTGCAGGGTCTGGCGTGGGTAAAAGTACGCTGATGGGCATGATCGCTAGAAACTGTGAAGCAGATGTCAACGTGATTAGTTTGGTGGGAGAGCGAGGCAGAGAGGTCAAAGACTTTATTGAAGAATCCTTGGGAGAGGAAGGCCTTAGAAAGTCTGTGGTTGTTTGTGCGACCTCGGACAATCCCCCAGTAATTCGACTAAAAGGTGCCATGGTGGGCACGGCTATTGCAGAGTATTTTAGAGACCAAGGAAAAAATGTTTTGTTTATGATGGACTCTGTGACCCGATTTGCAATGGCTCAACGTGAAATTGGACTGGCGACAGGAGAGCCTCCTACAACAAAAGGGTACACGCCTTCTGTTTTTGCCATGTTACCTCGGCTCATGGAACGGGCGGGCACCTCTGAAAAAGGATCGATCACAGCCATTTATACAGTCCTTGTAGATGGAGGAGACATGGATGAGCCGATTGCAGATGCGGCACGTGGGATCTTGGATGGGCATATGGTGTTGTCTCGGGATTTGGCTGCCAAAAATCACTACCCTTGTATTGATGTCAGCATGAGTGTCAGCCGATTGTTTTCTGTTATTTGTGAAAAAGATCACAAAAAAGCAGCCGGACAGTTGAGAGAAGTGTTGGCCCGCTATACGGAAGCAGAAGATTTGATCAACATTGGGGCCTATGTCAAAGGGAGTAACCCAAAAATCGATTATGCGGTGAGTAAAATAGATGCGGTGAATGCTTTTCTGAGACAGGGCACAATGGAGGATATTCCATTTGAAACATGTGTTTCAACCCTCGAACAGATGTTTTTGTAACAATCATTGGTATGAGTAAACCCAAAAAAAGCAAACGGTTTACCTATAATCTCGAAGCAGTTTTACGGGTAAAAATGATCCGAGAACGTCAAGAAAAAGACAAATTTCATGACGCAGAAAAGAGAGTATTGGAAGAACAGGCCAAGCTAGAAGACCTAAAAGTCCAGCAAAAACATCAGTATACAACCCTTCTTGAAATGATGTCTGGACAAGTGGCCAATCTAGATAAAATTACCCTTAGAAAATACCATCTTGAAGCCATGAAAGAAAAGATTGCCGACCAAGAAACGGTATGTACGCAAGCTGAAGAAAAAAAAGAATCTCAACGTCAAGAACTCCTAAGAGCGGTGAAAGAGAAAAAAATTATGGATAAAGACAAAGAGAAGAAAAAACATGCCTGGAAAAGATTAATGGACAAAGAAGATGGCAAATTCTTAGACGATATTTCAACCATAGGATATGAATTAAGGCGACGGCAGGATAATGGGTAGAGAGGCCCCCTCATTTCTGAGCATTTAAATCCACAGATAGGGTAGAGAAGTTGCCTGGAATTTTTCGGATGATTTGATCTGTTTTTGTATTCAAAAAAATCAAGTTTTCTGGCCCTGGTTTTATTGTGAGAGTACCTGATGGCAAGCGGATCAAGGTATCCTCTTGGGCATTGATGCACAAAATAGACTTTCCGAGGTAGGAGATGTTGATGCTTTGGATTGGCAATTTTCGGATCCGTGTTTGCGTGCGGGTATCAATCACGGAGATAGACTTCATTTGATTGACGTAAATTTTATGATCTTCGGGGACTGCCACCATCCGTTTGGGTTGTTTGCCTAGCTCAATCCGTTTTTTAAATGCAAAGTCAGGGTATGAAAAAAGGCAGATGCTGGTATTTGCATCTTTTGGATCTGGATGTGCATCATCATTAAATTTTAAATCTGCTCCCATGTAGATCATCTGACGCTCTCGATCCAGCACAAGCCCGGTAACGGATGCAAAATAGCGGTTTAAATCCACATCTTGTTTGTGACAGATCTGAGATTGTGTGTTTAACCAAAATACAAAGGCTTCTTTGTCGGGACGCTCTGCACGTTTGCCAAATTCTCGATTCACCATGACCAACTGCGACAATTGTCCCTTGCAAAAAACAGGGGTAATGGCATCTGCAAACATCATCGAGGTGGGGTGTAGCAATATAGATTTTTGACGCTCTCCATGTAGTCCAAAAATCTCCAAATTGAGCTCATCACTGTGGTAACACCCCTCCACCACGCAGACATGCTGGCCATCTCCATAGGCAAAGGCGGGATCATCATATTTTGTATTGGCAAATCGAGAGATTCTGTTTTTTTTGGGATCATAGCAGTCTACAAATTTTTTGTATCCAAAATCACCATCTCTCGAACAGCATAAAATCACCCGTTTATCAGGTAACAAGGCCATATAACTGTACCAGTGCTTGAGAGGGATTTCTTTTTCGATGGTCCCTGTTTGGACATTGATTTTGGACAAGACATCGCCCCCATGATTGGGCAAAGTCCGAATGGCATAACAAAAAAAGCCCTTTGACTCTGGCTTGCTTGCCAAAAACCCTGAGCATCCGATACAGAGTAAAAAAATCACCAGTACCATCCCAAGCGTATACCCGCCGGCATATAGGGTTTTCATCAGTTCAGTATCGCCGGCACACCCATTGGGGTGCTGAGATTGTCTTGGCCGTACAAGTAAATGTCAGAGCCGAGATAAGGTGAATAGTAGATATCATCTCCAGAGAGTCCCAACAATCAAGCAACAAAAAAGCCCATAATGGATACATTTTATGCTATCTACCTGCCCTGAAAATCCTTCTTTAAGGACGATCTCAAAAAAGCAATTGACCCCAAAAATGAGACAACTCACAGATGTAATCCCTCCTAAAGAAGCCAATTGATATAGGTTTGGAAATGACAGATAAAGAAAACTGCTACTGGCAAAAAACAAGGCGGGTTTAGGGAAGGTGATGCCACATAGATTTTTAATATGGATACGCAACTAAAGCCCCTTTTGAATCAGTTGTTAAAGAAAAAAAATAGCTTATAGAATGAACGTGGTTTTGTAAATCACATTCAATGATTACATCAAAGGAATATCCATGTTGAGATAAGTTTGGTACGTATCTCCAAACCAGGCTATACCAAATTTTGGGACAAACGGTATCGTCATAAAAGAGACAGAGCCCTCTAGTCCAATTTCTATGCCTGCAGCTGTAAATCCATTACCCGTAGACCCATAATCCAAAAACGCAGTGCCAAATACATCCATAATGGCGATAGCGGGATTCCACCATCCTGTTCGAAGTGGGTACAGGTTTTGTGTCCATTCCACGCCATAATACAGTTCGGATCTTCCCGTTCTATTTTCAGGAAAAAAAGGCCGTGTTGCTATTCGAAACGGGTAGGCCAACGTATACAAAGAAGCCTGTTGGGACAACAGAGATTTTGGTGTGAGACTCCAATGATGGTATACATCTAGACTTGAGTCGGCCAATCCATAATTGGCTACGTAAGCCATAAACAACTCTTGATCCCACCATCGCCATTTTGCGGTGATGGAGGGAAAATTTTTGCGGGCCATATTGGTTGCAAATTCGATCGATACAAGAGACAGCCCCTCAAGTTGAGAGACAAAAAGCGGCGTATTGGCAAACAGCCAGTGATCGCTACCATCTCGACGGGATTCATAGTGATAGCCAATACGGGCTGGAGCAAATAGGTGGGATACGCCATACACGTCTATCCGAGAAGATGAGAGCAACGCAGTATAGGTCAGAGCTTGTAGAGGATCTTGATTAAATATCAAAGATGTTCGTACTTGAGGAAGCTGGGCATGTGTGGATAGGCTGTTGAGTAGCCCCTCTTGCACGATGCCCAAATTGCCTGAGGGAACAGAGATTGGTTTATCTTGGGGCAACACGATAGATGACACATAAGAGGGATGAGTTGCCATCACCTCTTCACCGGATGCAGTAATGCCTACGGTATACAAGGTATCTTTTATCACAACAGGGTAGCAGGGATAGGTGTCTAGCGAAGAAGTCATATCCTTGATAGTTTTTGATGGAATATGGAGCTGATAGAGGGCGGCCTTTTTGCCGTCATGAGAGGCAAAAAATAGGTGCTCCCCTGTTCGCGATATCATCGTTTTGGGATAAGCACTTTCCACCAATGGCACAATGGTCCATGTCAGTGGACGAATTTCATACACATTCCAAGCAGAGGTGTTGGTTTTGGCCACTATGAAGAACCTGTCATTGTAGCGAATCCACTCTGATATCCAATAGGGAACAGTGGCCAACCATCTTTTCTGGCCAGTTGGTATAGAATACTCCCAGAGATCACACCCAAAGGTATGGTGAGCACGAGTGGCATATACAAGTGAATATGCATTTTTTAGACAGAAAGAAACAATGTCATCTTCAAAAACGAATGTTTGCTGACCGTCTTTTAAAGAAATTTTTGTCAAAACACCGGTTGTGCCAAATCCATCGTTGGTACGATTGGCGTATCCTGCCTTTTTTTGTGCCAATACCAAGTAGGCATCCTGATCACGAATGGTCATAGGGGTTAGTATTGTTGTCGGAAAAGATCGGATTATTTTTTCTTGCTGACTGAGGGGATCGTACACACATAGGGAAGAAACAAAGGCTAATTCCCACGGCTTCCCATGCCTAAATTGGGTACTGACATAGGCAAGCTGATGACCAAAAGAGGTGAGGTATTTTTTGAATACATACCCTTCTAAAGATGAGGTTGTACCGACAGAGATATTGTTGGATACAACAGGGTGACGCTGTGTTTGACGCTGGATCCAATCGTGATACAGAGCCTCTACCGGCTTTCCAAAACATGTTTTAAAAGCAGGATCAAAAGATAAAACTGGTAAAAAAGAGCCAATAATAGAAAAGCTAGCTTGCCCATATTGGGCAAGAACTTTTGGCAATTTATCATATCCATGGACAGTCAAAAGATCAGAAACAAATAAGCTCCCATAGACATATTGGCCAGAAAAAGGATAAGAAAAATAAGGGGTGGTCATCTCAACCAATGACGGTGGCTGTCCTGATTGGCATTTTTTTGCAAGTATCGTAGCAAAATAGGGATCATTAAGACGCCCCTCTACAGGAGATTGTCTAGATTCTGCCACAACAGCAACCCCTTCTAGCCACCAATAAGGAGAGATTGCATTGGGTGAAAATCCTTCACCAAAGAGAGATTGCATAAGGGTATTGTTGCCTGATGTTGTATGCAAGTGAGCCAGATGGGTGCGCTCATGTGTTGAGACAAGTCGTTCCCACTGACGGTATGTACGCAAAACAGAAGTGCTTAGTGGGGGCATCAGCCATAAGGATGCTTTTACTGTAAATGGATCTGCCCACCCATTAGAGGGTGCCACTCCCATGTCCTCTACCATCCAGACCTGTTGGGTAGGTTCATGTCCGATAAATGAGCTGACAAAATGCTGTTCAGAGGTTGCCAATTGAAAAAAGACTTGGGCATACCGCAATCGATCTTTGTCAAAAAAAATACGGGTACGAGGTATTTCCATCATCTGCCAATCCAAGATAGATGCAACTGTACCAGCCGAGAAAAATAAGCATAGCATAAGTCCAAAATAGATTAATCTTAATCTCATTTTATAGGCTGTTCTTTCTAGGTAAAAAACCAGGGTGTTCTTGGATCCAGCTTAAAACTGCTTGTTTGTCTCGGTGCAATTGCCTTACCAAGTCAGGTATCGAATCAAATAGACGTTCTTCACGGATAGCGGTGCCAAACCAGACTTTCATTTTTTGATTGTACCAATGACCTTTTTTTTCTAAAAGATGAATTTCTACCCGCTGTGTTTTTCCTAAAAAAGTAGGCGCTTTTCCCACATACATCATGGCAGGTGTGGGTAATGCCTGCCCAACAGAAGCCCAGCCACCATACACCCCTGTGCTAGGAATTAGTTTTCGGGGGGGACATAGGAGATTTGCAGTGGGAAATCCCAACTCTCGTCCACGTCCATCACCTTTTTGGATACGACCTATCATCAAATACGGATGGCCAAGCCACTCGACTGCTTTGTCTAAATCTCTATTTTTTAAGGCATTTCGAATAGCTGAGCTTTTAATAGGATGGGCATCATTTGGGTAAGCAGGCAGAATTTCCAGGTCAATTCCATTGTTTTTTGTCCATGTAGCCAAGGTATCTAGCGTGCCAGATTGATTGACACCAAATCGAAAATCATACCCCACCACAAGTTTTTGTGGACGAAGGATCGTTAAAATACAATGATCTAGAAAAAAATAAGGATCCCATTGCGTCATGGCCCTGGTAAACGGGATTCTATGAACATGGGTACGTGACAAATGCCGTAATTCTTCAACAGTGGTGAGAATCCGGAGGTCCGTATTTTTTTGCAATACAATATCGGGATGTGGGCTAAATGTGAGCAAAGCATTTGTTTTGTCTAAAAAAAGGTGATGACCCCTGTGAAGTCCATCAAACACCCCCAATCCCAAGGATAAAGTGGCATGTTTTTTCATAACATATCCTGCTGGATTAAGGCGGCATGGATCCTGTCGACACAGGAGATAGGCCAGGTGAGTGCATCGGCATCCGTGTAAGATCCTATGGATGTACGTCGTAGCCCAACAGTAGTGGCTTGGGTCCCCAATTGGATAGCGATGTCTCGTACGAGACTTCTCACATACGTACCCTTTGAGCACGTCACATCAAAAGATACGAAAGGGAAGTCTCCCTCCTCCCATGATCGCCACTTAAGATCAAAAATGGTTACTTCTGACGGCTCTAGCTTGATATCAATTCCTTTTCTGGCGAGTTCGTACAATTTTTTTCCCTCTTTTTTTTTGGCAGAAAACATAGGCGGAATTTGCAAATACGTACCCATAAAAGAAAGCAACGTCTGTTGGGCATGTGCAACATCTAGGACATAGGGCTGTCTATAGAGTTCCTGCCCATCTTTATCCAATGTATTGGTTCCGACCCCTAGCTGCATGCCAACATGGTAGGTCTTGGGCAATGAATGAAAACAATCGAGCTGGCGGGTATACCGACGACCGATAGCCATTACCATCAATCCTGTGGCAAATGGATCCAATGTACCTGCAAACCCTATTTTTTTTATCCCTGTTAACTGACGCAGTCCAGACACGAGCTTAAAAGAAACGTAGCCCTCTGGTTTGTCTACTAGCAAAAACCCCTCCATCAAGTTGCGGATAAAACGGACCGTCTAATGGCCGCAACCACCGTATCAATAACCGTCTCCAAGGATTGACCGGAAACGGTCATTCCCGCAGCCCGAAGATGCCCGCCTCCATTAAATTGAGTGGCAATGGCTAGGACAGAAAAGTCTTTTTTAGATCGCAGATTTACCTTTATCTCGCCATTTTCTGTTTCGATAAATCCTGCAGCAATGTCCATGCCTTCCATCTGACGAATCAAATCAACTGCTTTAAAATCAGGATCCCAAGACTGTTTTGGCAAGCTACAGTAGACAAGCCCAATATCAGACAATACAACGGTTCTGTTTAACACATCTTTCATGGTGTTAAAGTTTTTTTGAGAAAGATTTTGAAACATCTGCAACGATATACCAGCGGTGTCGGCTCCACAATCACTCAAATAAGCTGCCGTTCTTAAGGTGTTTGCGGAGGTATTTTGAAACAAAAACCGACCGGTATCAAATGCTATTGCTGCATATAAGCACGTGGCCATTGAGGGCGTAATAGGCCATTTCCATTCTATAAAAAGAGAAGCAAGAAGCTCCCCAACAGAGGATACAGAAGGCTCAACAACAGAAAAATGAGCCCATGGGGTATACCCTTCATGATGATCAATCACAATAGATGTCATCGGGATAGAGGGGATTAGAGAGCTATTGGAGACGCGTGACAGACTGCCACAATCCAGTAAGAGAAGGGTATCCCAGTTTTGGCGAGGAAGGGATGCACAGACAGTATCGATACCAGGAAAAAAAGCATGAGAGGGTAGCAGGCGATACGCATGACTCCAAATGGTTACCTGATGTCCTTGATGGCGTAGTGCTTCTTGCATAGCGAGACAGGATCCGAGGGCATCCCCATCAGGATCACGATGGGTAACCAGCAATACCTGTTTGGGTAGAGCTGAAAACCAGTTTAAAACAAGTGCTTTATTGTCTTTAACTATTGGAGAGAGCATCAATTTTTTTGAGAAGCTCTTGGGTCTTCTCGATACGTTCGTCATACACAAAATGAAGCTTTGGAATTTTTTTGGTAAACAGTGCTTTTCCTAGCTCACTTCGGATAAATCCATTGGCAGATTCCAGAGATTTTTGAATAGAAGCCCTGTCTTGGTTAGGGCTAAGGTGGCTATAGTAGATCCATGCATCTTGGAGATTCGGAGACAAATTGATAGAAAGGATGCTAATAATACCTAGATTTTTATGGGGTAATTTTTTGAGTAAGATATCGCCAACTTCTCGTTTTATAACAGAGATTAAACGGTCGATGCGTGCCATGATGACAACCTACTTCTTTTGACGGATTTCAAACGTAGAGAGGATATCTCCTGGTTGAAAATCGATAAATCCGTCTATCACCACGCCACATTCAAAATTGGCAGCTACCTCCCTAACATCATCTTTGACACGTTTGAGAGAGGAAATTTTTCCTTGAAACAGCTCTGTCTTGCCACGAAAGATCCGAACTTGAGCATTTCTGACAACTTTTCCAGACAATACATAACAACCTGCAATAACCCCTACTTTTGAAAACCTAAAGAGCTGGCGCACTTCGATTTGAGCCGTTTCAACTTCTTCAAAAACAGGTCTCACCAACCCTTCTATGACTTTTTTGACATCGTCTACAATATTATAAATGACATCGTAGAGACGGCATTCTATCCCATCATCCTCAGCCACTTCTTCAGCTTCTTGGGTAATGCCGACATGAAAACCAATCACCAAAGCAGAAGATGCCATAGCCAGCATGAGGTCATTTTCATTAATAGGTCCAGTAGCTGAATGAAGGATAGACACCGACACTTCTTGAGAAGAAACATGGCTTAAAGATGCCAAAATTGCTTCGAGAGAACCATTGACATCTGCTTTAATAATGAGGTTAAGTTTTTGGATTTCGCCTTCATCAATTTTTTTGGACAAAGACTCAAGAGAAATGGATTTTCCGGCCTTAGCAAGGTGATTCATGTCTTGAAGATGGATTTCTGCGAGATCTTTGGCTTCAGACTCCGTGTATTTAACTTCAAGAATGCTTCCTGGTTGTGGTACTTTTGAAATGCCCAAAATCTCAACAGGGGTACCTGGGAGCGCTTCATTTATTTTTTCGCCAGAATCGTTTAAAAGAGCACGTATTTTCCCGTACGTGGAATCAATAACAAAAAAATCACCCACTTTTAAACAACCTGCTTTGATCAATACAGTTGCGATAGGTCCTTTTTTGCGAGACAACCGAGACTCAATCACCACTCCTTTTGCTTGTCCTGTTGCATTTGCCTTGAGATCAAGCATATCCGCAATCAACATAATCATGTCTAGCAGGTCATCAATGCCAAGCTTTGTTTTTGCAGAAACAGGTACCATCACGGTTTTGCCTCCCCATTCCTCGGCCAATAAATCATGCTCGGCCAGCTGCTGCTTAACACGTTCGATATCAGCATCGGGTTTGTCTACCTTGTTGATAGCAACCATGATGGGTACGTTTGCAGCTTTTGCATGAGATAAGGCCTCCACTGTTTGAGGCTTGATGCCCTCATCAGCAGCCACTACCAAGATGGCAATGTCCGTGACTTGAGCACCCCGTGCACGCAATGCTGTAAAAGCAGCATGTCCGGGGGTATCCAAAAACGTTAATTTTCTTCCTTTTACGCTCACTTGGTAGGCCCCGATATGCTGGGTGATCCCCCCAGATTCTCCAGAAATAACGTTGGATTTTCGGATGGTATCCAACAACAATGTTTTTCCATGGTCAACATGCCCCAAAATCGTAATGACAGGTGGACGAGTGGTGAGGGCATCAAGTCCACGATCCATGTCATACTCTTCAATCTTATCCAGGTGGTCTCTAATGGTTTTTTTTGTCGAAATGGATGCTTCCAACTCCAAAATAACACCCACGTCTTTTGCAATCTCTACAGCCGTATTGGCATCTATTTCTGTATTTAACGTCACCATATTGCCTCGTTTTAAAAAGGCTTTCATGACATCGGGCAACCCTCTTTTTAAGAGATCGGCCAGTTCACTTACCCGTAAGTGACTACGGGTAAGAATCCCAGTATCTGGCAACAGATCTAGATCATTTTTCTTTGTTTCTTCTTTGAATAAATCCCTTACTTGCTCCACAACTTCTACATCCAAATGTTGAGAGGGGGTCTTTGCTTTTACGCCCATATCTATCAAAAACTTCTGAAGTTCCGCGGGCTTTTTACCCAATTCCTTTGCCAAGTCTTGTATTCTCACAGGTGATCTTTCTACGGGTTATCCCAATTGGTGTTTGATTTTATCGGCTATATCAGATCCTATAACACTCCTTGTGCTTTTGACGTCTATACCAAAGGATTTTGCTTTTTCAACCAATTCTTTTGTTTTTATTCCAAGGAGCTTAGCCAAATCAGATACCTTGATTTGCTCTTCACGAACATCCTCTTCCTGAGGAAGTACCACAACTCCTTCACTTTGTTGAATTAAGAGATCTTTTTCTCTTTGAATACGTTCGATGATGGACAATTGACCTTTTGGTTGGTAGGAAGCTGATTTTTCTTTTGAAAAATCTTCCTCGCTCATCACGTCTAGTCTCCACCCTGTTAGCTTAACAGCCAATCGGACATTGACACCGGCCTTGCCGATTGCCAACGACAACTGATCATTTGGTACCACTGCAATTGCGATACGATCCTCTTCATTTGAAATGATAACATCGGTGACTCGGGCAGGCTTTAAAGCACTGGCTATAAATAGTTTTGGGTCATCATGCCATTCCAAAACATCAATTTTTTCTCGCCCCAATTCTTTTGTGATCGACTGAATACGTATCCCCATATGTCCAACACAAGCACCGACAGCACCCACAGAAAGATCTTTGGATTTTACAGCTACTTTTGCCCGAATGCCTGGTTCGCGAGCCACGCTTTTGATGTCAATAATGCCATCTTGTATCTCCGGGATTTCTTGAATCAATAACTCTCGTAAAAAACCGGGGTGAGACCGTGAAATTTGAATAAAAGATCCCTTGGCGTTTTTGTCCAAATCGACCACATAAACACGTAATTTTTCTTTGGCCAAAAACCGTTCTCCAGGGATTTGGTCTTTGTACCCTAATATAGACTCGCCTCGTCCTAAATTGACCAAATAATTTTGATTTTCTACTCGCTGAATGGTGCCGATAATAATTTTGCCTATTTTGTCTTTAAATTCCTTAAAGACAACGTTTTTTTCTGCCTCACGAATACGTTGAATGATCACTTGCTTAGCCGCTTGTGCTGCCAAACGCCCAAAATTGTCAGGAGTCACTTCAAATCGGTAGGTATCCCCTATAGCCAGAGCAGGTTGGAGGATGTGAGCTTCTTTTAGAGAGATCTCAAGGACATCATCTTCTGGTTTTTTGACCACTGTTTTCAGTTGATAAATTTTTGCCTCCCCTGTTTCAGGGTTTAGGTCAGCCTCTAGACGAGACTCATCGCGCATTTTTTTTCGGCAAGCAGAGATCAATGCCTGCTCAACTGCAGATACCAAAACATCCCGAGAAATACCGCGTTCTGTCTCAATTTGAGCTGTAACTTGATTGAAGTTATCAATAATAATCATGCCATGTTTCCTCAAAAATGCGAATGGTGTGCAGGCAAAGTCAAAAAGCCCTGCATAAAGCCTAGGAAGTGTAACAATATCTCCCTTGGATCGTCAACCGCCTCTCTGATAGAATGCGGGCCATGAACACGGTAACAAGACGGGTAATTTACTGGCTAGATCACCATCATTATTCAGCCAAACACTGGCAGGAAATAGCGGATGATTGCCTTGAAAAAAACAAGGGAAACCTGTCTCAAGCGATTCATGATTTGGCGGAAAGCCTAAAGGGGTTTCATTGCCAATTTCGAGACGCTGTTGTGAAATCTGACAATGTTTTGTACGAATTTATTAGTTTGGCGTTTACAGAGGTTAATTGGTTTGCGGTGGCTGCTAGCCGATACCCGCAAGCACAGTGGCAGGAGTTGTAGACGTTGTGGGATTTTGCAGTGCAAAGGGCAGATAAATTTCTTTGTCAAAAACCCTGGAAAAATTCAGTCGCTAACGCTAAACTACAATTTCGCATCACTATCATCATAAATTCAACACAGAAAAGGGGTATTATACAGTGCAGATACGGAATATATTCCTACAATTCGTACAACAATCCAAACCACTCAATCAACTTACAAACCTCGCACAAAATCAGGTTAAACCTCTTCAAGAATATCAGGGGTTGAAGTCTATACAATCAAAGCAATCAAAGCAATTTTTCAATCAGATTAGGCAGCATTTTTGTGCACAGGCTGAAATAGATACGACGTATAAGTTTATTCTCATGCAAAATCACCCCCCTTTTTTTACAGATTCTTATACTAAGGGTAAGGGGCAAAACTATACTGGAGCTCCCTACCATGTAGATTTTGTTAAAGTAGGTAGTCAAAATTACCCTACAAATTCAGAAATAAAAGTATCAAACTATCAAAGAATCAAAATAGACAATGTCACTTATAAAAATATATCGGAGAGCATACAAGGAGAGATATATTCTCCAGATTCTATCAAGATTAATTCGTATGTGCAGTGGGCCCAAGAAGAGGGTGTGCAGTGGGCTAAGATGATAGGCCTTGTGGTAGATACAATTAAGGAAGAAAAAAAACTCTACGCTGCAAAATTTTCCTTGCTTGCGGCCGTATGTTATCCGACTGCAACTGCCGAAGACTTGCTTGCACATACCAAACTTATCACTTGGCTTTTTTTTCATGACGATCGAGTAGATAATCCTTTATATAAAACGGCAACATCCCCTACGCTACTGGTAGAATTGAATTCTATCCTAGGTTCTATTCTTGATGGTAATAACCAAGCTCAAACTCAAGATCCGCTCGTACGAGCATTTACCGAGCTTCATGCTTACTACTCTCAAAAAGCGACTGAAAACTCTGTTGAATACTATCCATTTTCTTTAAGTTTAAAGCAGTATTTTCAGGCCTCTGAAAATTTGGTTCAAAAAAGAGCAGATAGATTGGATACATCTAATACAGATATTTATCGACAATGGCGCGACAATACGAGTGCCGTTGACACGGTAATATGGGCAGAGCTCATTACAAAAGGTGTCAAGTTGAATCAAGAACAAAAAGACGATTTGAACGTTATCAATTTTCTTAAACAGATCAACATCTGTATTTGTGACAACAATGATTTTTTCTCGTTCAAAAAAGAACTAGCAGCAGATCCCAGCTACAACGAAAACATCTTAATCGTTTTATTAAAGAAACAAGAAGCTTTGCATGAGACTCTGTCTATACAAAAAGCGTTTGATGAAGCGATCTTGCATATCAACTCTTCTAGAGAAGAACTGCAAAAATTAATAAGTCTATTAAATAAAAATGTGGCATTTCAACAACTCTGTGCAACAGGTAAAAATTGGGATGTAGGATGTCAGTTCTGGCATCAACACAGTGCTCGATACGATCTGGTGACAAACGAAAAATAACTAAGAGGGGAGCTTATTAAATGAGTTTTAAGACAGTTTTGCAAAAACTCCTGTTATTAAACAGCCAGGATAAAAGCCCTGTTAGGCAACGCGTTGGGTTGATGAACCAGCTGGCATTTGTGTTGGGATGTATCGGCATTCCTTATATTTTTATCTTTTCTTCTATACGCCCTTTTTTAGGCGTATCCGCAATTATTTTTGTTAGCCTCTTTTTTGTCTCAATTTTTCTAAGCCATCTTGGCTACCATCGTCTTTCACGGTTTTTGCCTATACTGAATGCATCTGCTGTACTATTTTTTTATACGTTTTTTTTGGGGAAAGAGGCGGGAGTACACTACGTATATTTTGCTATTGTGGCAATTCCTTTTGTGGCATTTTTAACCATCGAATGGATGTTGACGATGTTTTCAATTTTAACTGTAATGGGTACTTATGGGTATCTTGAACTCACTCACTTTCCTATTTCTTTTCAAATCATACTCCCAGCTTCTTTAACGACTTTGATCCGATATACGTCAAGCTTTGTGACTTTTATAGTGATACTGATGTATGTTTATTTTTATCATAGACTACGAGAAAAAAATGAATGCGAACTCCAAACCCAAGCCAAAGCCCTCGAATCCCAAGCTCACAATCTCCAACAATCCTACACAGAGTTGCAAGACACGCATGAGCGACTCAAAGAGAGTATCAATACAATAGATGGGATGTCACACAAAGCGATGTTGGGAGGGATTCTGCAAGGGATCGCTCATGAGCTCAAGAACCCTCTCGTCAATATCTATTCTGTGTCCGATAGGGTGTTGATGGACAAAAACCTCGATGAGGGGATGGCTACTCATATGCGTGATATCTTCCGATTTGTAGAACGCGCCACCTCTTTGATGAGCCTCATGCTCAAAGACACAACCACGATTACAAACACCCATGCAGCGATTGATGTGCCAGAGATGATGGATCAAGTCAAACGATTGGTACGAGACCAGGCCTTTCGGGACAAGATCCAACTGGAGTTCCTTGTTGCAGAAAATATCCCCCCCATCAAAGGCACCGAAGCCTATGTCTTCCAAGCCCTCTTAAATCTTGCAGTCAACGCCCTCAACCACACAAAAGCTGGAGGCAAACTCACCATCGAGGCGAGGGACAATCCCGATACAAACCACGTCCAGATCAGCATCACAGACACAGGAGAAGGGATACCCGAAGATATTTTGCCACATATTTTTGAGTCCGGGGTTAGCTCCAAAAAAGGAGTCCTCAGTGCAGGATTGGGACTTGTCTTTGTCAAACGGGTACTCGATGCCCACCATGCCACAATCCATGTGAGCTCTACAGTTGGGGAAGGCAGTTGTTTTACCGTGGCGTTTCCTACGTTGAGCTAGGCTGAGACGCAGACGGCAGATAAATACTAAACGTAGTCCCCACGTTGGGGGTTGATGTCACATCTACTTTACCACCGTGT
>CAXNHA010000017.1:0-16421 GCA_964202165.1 Candidatus Marinamargulisbacteria bacterium
TCAACGGGTATTAAGACTATTCAGGCGGGTCCTAGGATGATGTTTGAGCTCTTGTTAGTGGCAGGGGTGTCTTTGGGATGTTTGGTGGCGCTTAAATATCATTTATCTCCTCAGAAAACCATCCAGACATTGGCACTGTATGCGGCAGCGGCGTTTCGAATTTTACCTGCTTTTAGCCGGGTGACAGGAGCGTTAGCTGGCATGAGAGGCAATCAAGCGGCGCTACACCGTATCTCAAAAGAATTGGATCAAACGCCTCGCGATGTTTTGAATGAAGACGGAGTGGGGCTTGTACAATTCTCCTGCGATATTGATGTTGATAAGGTGTCTTATACCTACTCTCAGGCCTCTGTAAAAGCGTTGGATGATGTGTCTGTGAGGATCGAAAAAAACAAAAAAATCGCCTTTATTGGCAAGTCGGGATCAGGGAAATCGACATTGGTAGATATTATCTTGGGATTTCTTCCTCCTCAATCTGGACAGGTTTTAATCGATGGGCATCCTCTTGATCAGGTCAAACATGCATTCCGGCAAAAAATTGGCTATGTGTCGCAGATGGTCCAGGTGGTGGATGATACAGTAGCCCGCAATGTGGCATTTGGCCTCACCGATGAGCAGATGGATGAAAGTAAGATATGGGCGGCCTTAGAAAAAGCCCATTTGGCGGAGTTGATTCGAGGGTTGCCACATCAGTTGCAAACCATTGTGGGGGATAGAGGTATTCGGTTTTCTGGTGGTCAGCGCCAACGTATTGGCATTGCAAGGGCCTTGTATCATGATCCAGAAATCTTGGTATTTGATGAAGCTACCAGTGCGCTGGATGTGCAGACAGAGGCTCAGATTGTGCACCATATTTTTGAGGTGGGTCAAGACAAAACTTGTATCATGATTGCCCATCGGTTTAGTACGGTAAAAGCCTGTGATAAAATTTATCTGATGGATAAAGGAAAGGTAGTGGATGTGGGTACGTTTGACGAATTGGCCACGAGACAAGCGTGGTTGAATGGATAAAATTTGGATCGATAAGGAGCCCTACATAAAATGATGACTATTTTAGCTACCGTTTCAGATTCTTTGATAGATAAAAAACACGTTGTTGTGATCCCTGTTTTTGAAGGGGAGGCTTTTGATCAACAGATAAAGGGCGTGGACGATGCTCTTAAAGGGACATTGTCTGCGATGGTTGAGAAGGGGAGCTTAACAGGCAAAAAAAAGAGCTGTCACCTTGTGCCCACCCATGGATTGTTGCCCTGTACCCATGTGATCGTGGTGGGTGTTGGCAAAAAAGAGAGTTGTACCAACGAAGACTTGCGTCATGCCATGGGGACTGTGTCTCGTACATTGCAATCTATCAAATCAGCCGAGGCTATCATTTATCTGCAGAAGGGGATATGGGATTCGTTCGAGTATGGCAAAGCTCTGTCAGAGGGGCTTGTCTTGGGGGGATACCAGATGACAGGCTATACAAAAAAAGACCAAGAAACAACGGGGTATACGTCGCTAGAGATTGTCGCTTCTCTTGCACTGTCGCAAGCGTTCTTAGATGGGTTAAAAGTAGGTCAGGTGGTGGGTCAAGGTGTCAATCATGCCCGTGATTTGGCCAATACCCCTGCCAACTTACTTACCCCATCACTGTATGTGAAAAGAATCCAAGAGCTATTGCCTTCTTCGAGTGGGGTCAGTATTGAGATCATTGATGCTCAAAGTGCTAAAAAACTTGGGATGAATTTATTCTTGGGGGTGGCACAAGGGTCGACAGAACCTCCTTACATGGTTGTGCTTCGCTATATGCCAGTTGCCAATCAGGCCCCTATTGGATTGGTGGGAAAAGGGGTGACATTTGACTCTGGAGGTATATCGATTAAGCCTGCCAACAAAATGAGTGAGATGAAAGGGGATATGAGTGGGTCTGCAGCAGTTATATCTGCGATGTGGGTTGTGGGACATGTAAAGCCTGCTGTCAATGTGATAGCAGTCGTAGCACTTACCGAAAATATGGTGTCTGGCAATGCCCAACGCCCAGGAGATGTGGTGGTGGGTATGAATGGGAAAACAGTAGAAATTATCAATACCGATGCGGAAGGGCGGTTGGTACTGGCAGATGCGCTGTCGTATATCCAACAACAGGGGGTCAAAGAAATTGTCGATATGGCGACATTGACGGGTGCATGTAGTGTGGCATTGGGCGATCTTGCATCTGCTATTTTGGGTAATAATCAGTCGCTTATTGATACGTTTTTGAGTATCTCTGAGCAAACGGGTGAGAGGCTATGGCCATTGCCCTTGTATGACGAGTATTTGGGGTACCTAAAATCTGAAATTGCCGATATTGCCAATGCCTCGGAGGGTCGGTTGGCAGGGACGTGTACGGGTGCAAAATTTTTGGAACAATTTGTGGAGGATGTTGCGTGGGTTCATATCGACATTGCCAGTATGATGCATTACAGTTGTCAGTCTGGATATCGGGTAAAGGGGATGTCGGGGGTAGGGGTGCGGACCCTTGTGGGATATATCTTAAATAATGTGCAATAGAAGGAGAATGTAAAGGTGACATATACACATATTCAGTCCACTCTTGGCCAAAAAGCGGCCTATCTTCTAGACCATCATTGTCAAACCATTTCAAAAGAGTTGTTGCATATTCCTGGCCCTGATTGGGTAGATCGTATTTTTGGACCCTCTGATCGCAATATCCGGGTGCTCAAAAATTTGCAGACCTTGTTTGGAGCAGGACGGTTGGGAGGTACTGGCTATTTGTCGATTCTTCCTGTGGATCAAGGCATCGAGCATTCGGCAGGGGCTTCTTTTGCACCAAATCCTCTTTATTTTGATCCTGAAAATATTGTCAAGTTGGCCATTGACGGAGGGTGTAATGCAGTTGCAACAACAGCAGGTGTGTTGGGAAGTGTGGCTAGGCGCTATGCTCATAAGATCCCATTTATTTTAAAAATCAATCACAACGAATTTTTATCGTACCCCAACAAATTTGATCAGATCATGTTTGCCTCCATTAAGAAGGCCTATGATATGGGATGTGTGGCGGTTGGTGCGACCATTTATTTTGGATCGGACGAAAGTGCTAGACAGATTGTTGAGGTGAGTAAGGCGTTTCAATGTGCACATGAGCATGGGATGGCGACCGTATTGTGGTGCTATCTTCGAAATTCGGCCTTCAGCACACCGGAAGCGGACTACCATACGGCAGCGGATCTCACCGGACAGGCCAACCATTTGGGAGTGACCATTGAGGCGGATATTATCAAACAAAAATTGCCAACGCTTAACGGAGGATTTAAGGCACTCAAATTTGGTAAAACATCGGACAAGGTTTACAGTGACTTAACAACAGAACATCCCATTGATCTCACACGGTATCAAATTGCCAATAATTATATGGGAAGGCGTGGCTTGATTAATTCGGGAGGCCCTTCTGGTAAAAATGATATCCAAGATGCTGTGCAAACAGCTGTTATTAACAAACGAGCGGGTGGAATGGGACTCATTTCTGGAAGAAAAGCATTTCAAAAACCGATGTCCGAAGGTGTTGCGTTGCTGCATAGCATTCAGGATGTGTATTTGTGCAAGGAAATAGGCATTGCCTAACAAAGGATTGATATGTCAGATTGTGGCGATGTTAAGAAAGTATTTGTATCCTCCGGTCAAGTTGCACAAGCTCCTGTAGCCCCTATCCAGGGTGTTGAAATTTCTCAAAAAGCAGCTGAAAAAATTGCTTTTTTTCTGTCCCAAGAAGGCAAGTCGACACAGGCGTATGGACTGCGGATAGCGGTTAAAAAAGATGGGTGTTCGGGGCTGTCTTATGACATGGGATTTAAATTAGTCGAAGAGGCTATGAGAGATCAGGATAAGATTTTTTCCTCAGAAGGGGTATGCGTTATGATCGAAAAGACCAGTTATTTTTATGTCATAGGATCTCGACTTGAATTTTTGGAAGCGCTGACGGGTTCTGGGTTTAATCTTGTGAATCCCAATGTCAAAAAAAGTTGTTCGTGTGGGAGTTCTTTTGCTGTTTAGTCATTTTTATCCTTTTCTGATTGCTTTTTCTTTTTTGGGGATTGCCTCTTTTCTGTATAGCTCGACACGAAAAAAGTGGTCTGTAGATTTAAACTCAGTAGAGCTCAGTCAGTTTGTATTTGAAGGGATTTTGGCCTATTTTAAACGGTCATTAAGTGCGATTTTGCAGATTGCATTTTATTCCTTGTTGGTTTTATTTGCGGGGTCTCATTTTTTTCACTACAGTTTTACATATGCACAGATTTTGGCCTTTATTTTGGGGATAGGCTTATCTATTGGCGGGGCATTTCTGAGCTTGATTTTGATCCCTCATCTGGTGCCAAGACTCATCCATGCCAGCACATCTTTTCTGAAAATCGGGTTTGATACGGTCTATGGCGTAGCGGTGGCTGTTGTTTTCTTTTATTTGGGGTTGATGTTGCTGGGATTGTCCACGGTCTATTTTCTACTAGGGCCTACGTATCTTATGGGATTTGGTGTGGGGGTTGCCTATACGACATTTTTTTTAAGAATCGGGGGAGGCGTATTCAAAAATACCACGACATTTGGGTTGCTCTTGATTCGAAAAAGAGAGGGGCATTTGGCTCATTTTGATGCTCGTAACCCCATGAGTATCGTGATGATGATGGGTGATTTTATTGGCAAAATTACGGGATATTCTTCTGATTTGATTTTATCCTTTTGTTTGGCAGGTATTGCTGCGGTATTTTTGGTGGTGAGGTCTCAGACCTTTTTTATGATGATGAGCTTGCCCATTTTTATTTTTGCAATTGGGATGGCAAGTGCTTGTGTGGCGGTAGGTATTTGTCGGCTCCGTATTATGAAGGGGCGTGTGGGTAATATTTTGCTTGAAGGCATTTATGCCTCAGTTGGACTTGGTTTGATAGGGACATGGCTTTATATCCAGTACGATGCGATTTCTATTGATCGTGCAATGACGCTCTTTTTTGCATATGTATCAGGCGTTTTGGGAGCTGTTGTGTTGGGTTTTGGATCAGATTACCTCACGTCCCATGCTTTTTCCCCTTCCAAAAAATTGGCTTCGCAATCGGAATATGGGGTGGCTTTTGTATTTTTGGATGCTTTGTCGGGAGGCTTTAAAAGTGTGGGGTTGTTTTTTGTGGGATGTTTGGTGGTCATGGGACCTTCTTATCTGTTGGCGGGATTGTATGGGGTGGCTATTGCAACGGTAGGTATGGTATCTGCTACAGCATCTGTTTTGGTGGTAATGACTTTTGGGCCTTTGGCGACACATGCCCAACGGGTTTCTTCTCTGAGTGATCATTCTGAAGTGGTTCATAAAAACATTCGTTTTTTTGCACGTGTTGGCAATTCCACAGGTGCGTTGGGCCATGCTTTTATGGCGGGATCAGCAGCGCTTGCCTGTGTCAGCTTGTTTTTGGCAATAGGTACAGCTGTCAAAGGAGGGTCTGGGGGAATGTGGCTAGGCAGAGCCAGTGGTATGGGACTCTGTATTGGGTCGTTGATGCCGTTTATATTTTTAGGATTTTTGATCAAAGGGTTGCTTAAAACTGTCAAAATGGGTGTAACAGAGGTTGTGCGTCAGTTTAGGGATATTCCCTACTTGATTGAAGGAAAAGCCAAGCCAGATATTCGGACGTTTTCTGATTTGTTGGCACGGTATTCTATGGATAGTTTGATTGTCCCAGGTATCATTATGGTTTTAGGCCCTGTACTTAGCGGTCTTTTACTAGGATATTCGTTTTTGTTGGGGTTTTTATTGGGCAATCTGTTGGCAGGTTTGGGAATTGCATTTGTGATGGCCAATGTGGGAGAGAGTCTGAATAGTGCTCGGTTTTATGTCGAACAGGGACATTTTGGAGGAAAAGAGTCTCCCACATATCATGCGATCGAAGAAGCTGCAGCTATTGGGGATGTATTAGCCGATGTGGTGAGCTCGGGTTTGACGGTATATGCCCGGTGTTTGTTGATTGTGGCGGTCCATATGATGGTGTTGCTTCGGTATTAAATAGAAAGGGATTGTATGAGAAAAATGTTGCTTGCTGCCAATTGGAAAATGAATAAAAACCATCATGAGGCCCACGATTTTGCGACAGGTTTTTGCAAAAATTGGACCTCAGATCAAGTGGATGTGGTAATTTTTCCTCCCTTTACAGCCTTGGGGACTGTTGCGACTTGTTTGGCAAATACCCGCATTGGGTGGGGTGCTCAAACGATGCATCAAGCAGAAAAAGGTGCTTTTACCGGAGAGATTTCTGCTCCTATGCTCAAGGAGTGGGGATGCACGTATGTCTTGGTGGGGCATTCGGAAAGACGTCAGTATGCGGGAGAGACAGATGAGATTGTCTGTCAGAAAGTACGCCAAGCCATGGCTTATGGGCTTATTCCCTTACTATGTGTTGGAGAAACCAATGTGCAACGTCAAGCAGGTTTGGCCGTGGAGGTGGTCACAGAACAAGTTAAACATGGATTGAGAGACATCCAAGATGGTGCTGAGTTTGTGGTGGCGTACGAACCTATTTGGGCCATTGGGACAGGGCAGGTAGCCACGGGGGAGCATGCCCAAGAGATGCATGCTGCTATTCGAGAGACGTTGGGGGATGTGGTGGGACAGAAGCGTGCTGCCCAGGTGAGACTCTTGTACGGAGGATCTGTGACGGCAGAAAACATCGTAGCACTATTGTCCAATCAAGACGTTGATGGGGCCTTGGTGGGAGGAGCTAGTTTAAATCTAGACTCATTTGCTACACTTGCACATGTTGCCTCTCATTGAGGAGATGACACTAAAAAACTGGAGGATGGATCATGATCAAGAAAGCAGTACTTGCAAGTTTAATGGTTTGTTTGGTAGCGTTGCCTATTATGGCAAAATCTAAGAGTAACTCTGTGGTCAAGATCCAAACATCTATGGGAGACGTGATTGTCGAGATTTTTGAGGACAAAGCACCTGTTTCTGCTAAGAATTTTTTGGATTATGTCAAACAAGGATTTTATAAGGGGACAATTTTTCATCGGGTGATTCCTGATTTTATGGTTCAAGGCGGAGGATTTACGCCAGGAATCAAACAAAAACAAACCATGGCTCCTATTGTGAATGAGGCTAAAAATGGGCTCAAGAATTTAAAAGGAACGTTGGCAATGGCTAGGACAAATGTGATAGACAGTGCGACATCTCAGTTTTTTATCAATACGCAAGACAATGCCTTTTTGGATTTTAGAAGTGCAGATGCCTCAGGGTATGGATATGCTGTTTTTGGCAAGGTACTTGAAGGAATGGATATTGTAGAAGCCATGTCTCGGGTCAAGACACAGACAGTGGATTATTATGAAAATGTTCCTGCGGAAGACATTGTGATTGTATCGATGGATGTGTTGCAAAAAGATCCAGTAGTCGGGCGATCTAAAAAATCCAAGTAATGGGTCAATGACGGGGTATCTTCTATGCAAGGCCTTGCATATCGTATCTATGGTGGCATGGTTTGCAGGCCTTTTTTATTTGCCACGACTGTTTGTGTACGCCATTGAATCGGAAGAAAAAGCCATGGTCCATAAGCAGGCTGTCCAAGATCAATTGGGTATCATGCAACGTCGCCTGTACCATGGCATCATGTGGCCTGCCATGGTGGCTACCCTTGTTTTTGGTGCTGTGTTGATGGTGCAAACGCATGCCTATACCATGTTGTGGATGCAGCTTAAGCTTTTGATGGTGCTGGGCTTGGTTGGATATCATCTTTATTGTGGAAAAATTAGGCGGGATTTGGCCAAGGGGGTATTTGAATTTTCGTCTCGACAGATGCGGTTTTTTAATGAAGTTCCGACGCTATTCTTACTCGCTATTGTTTTGATTGTATGTTTTAAATGAGGGTTTTAGCTTTTTTTAGATCTCTTGTTTTGTCGTTGGTCAATTGGACTGTTTTTTGCCAGATTTATGTAGGCGGGATTTTTGTATATGCAGGGTTTCAAAAACTGAGGGCTCCGTATGCATTTATGGCGGCATTGGTGCATTACGGGATTGTTCCACTGCGCTTTGTTTTTGTGACCACATTTTTGCTTGCAATGGTAGAGGTTGGGCTAGGGATACATATGATTTTGGGGAGATATCTTAGAATTGTAAGTGTTATGTTAGCGTGTATGCTGGTGGTGTTTTCAGGGGTTTTAGTAAGGGTTATCTTGAGTGGCAATTTGTTTTCTTGTGGATGTTTGGGGATTTCGGCAGAAATTTCTTTTCGCCAAATTTTGGAGAATGCTGTACTCGTCGGAATGTGTGGATGGGTGTGTATTTTTTCGAAGACGTGGGTACAGATCAATCCCAAAGGAGATATCAAATAAATGGAAGCTATTCGTCGATTGTTGTTGGAGAACAAAGCATGGGCAAATGATAAAAAACAGAAAGAATCAACCTATTTTGAGAGGCTTTCTCAAGATCAAACGCCAGAATTTTTGTGGATAGGGTGTTCTGATAGTCGGGTTCCCACAGAAGTGATCGTCAATGCTCAACCAGGAGAAGTGTTTGTACATCGCAACCTTGCCAACCAAGTGATTGCGACAGATTTTAATAGCTTGAGTGTGATTCAATATGCTGTGGAAGTGTTGCGTGTCAAACATGTCATAGTATGCGGACATTACAATTGTGGGGGTGTTAAGGCAGCCCTTGCAAAACAACGCTCTGATTTGGTGATTACAAACAAGTGGTTGATGCATATCAAAGATGTCTATCGTACCAATAGAGAAGAGTTGGAAGCGTTTCCTGTAGGAGATGCAAGGACCAACCGTTTGGTGGAGCTCAATATTATCGAGCAAGTACACCGATTGTCGTATATGTCTATTATTCAACATGCGTGGCGTGTGGAGCGTCAGCCCGTATTGCATGGATGGGTCTATGGTCTTAAAGATGGCATTATTAACCAATTAATTGAAGTGGATTCAAGCAGTCGTATTGATGATATTTACCAATACGAAGAACCTAAAACAGGAGGATCGATATGAAGCATTATCTGTCTCATCTGAAGTCGGATATCCCTGCAGGGGTTGTTGTTTTTTTGGTGGCATTGCCCTTGTGTTTGGGTATTGCGATGGCATCGGGAGTGCCTCTTTTTTCTGGATTGATAGCAGGGTTGGTGGGGGGTGTGTTGGTATCCTGGCTCAGTGGCTCTCAATTGAGTGTTGCAGGTCCTGCGGCCGGTCTTACGGCGGTTGTGATTGCGGCTATTGCAACATTGGGATCTTTTGAAGCGTTTCTGTTAAGTGTGGTTGTTGCAGGTATTATTCAGCTGGTGGTTGGCTTTTTAAAAGCTGGCAAACTAGCTGCTTTTTTTCCAGCATCTCTCATCAAGGGGATGTTGGCAGCCATTGGTCTTATTCTGATTATGAAGCAATTGCCACACGCACTTGGTTATCTGGCCAATTTTAATGGAGGAGAGCCTTATTCTTCTCATTCGGAGGTGCTCTCGTTTTTTTGGCAATGTATTAATTATTTAAAATCCACATCTAGAGGTGCGATTCTTGTGTGTATAGGTGCGATTCTTCTCATGAAAATGTGGGAAATTCTATCCAAAAAATGGGCTGTTTTGAGTATTGTGCCAGGGCCTTTGTTGGCGGTTATTTGGGGTGTTTGGTTTAATATTGTGGGGAGTCGTTGGGTGATTGGTGCTGAGATGATGTCTCATCATTTGGTGAGTTTGCCTGTGATGAATACCCTATCTGACATGATGAAACATGTGAGAGGTCCTGATTTTTCTCAATGGGCAAATCCAAATATCTATATTGTTGCAGGAACGCTGGCCATTGTAGCCAGCATCGAAACCCTGTTGAGTTTGGAAGCTGCGGATAAAATGGACCCCTTAAAACGTGTGGCTCCTACAGATCGTGAGTTAAAAGCACAAGGAATCGGCAATATTGTGAGTGGCCTTATGGGGGGCTTGCCCATTACAGCTGTTATTGTCAGAAGTGCTGCCAATGTGAATGCAGGTGGTAAAACCAAAGTATCTGCTTTTGTTCATGGCATATTGATTTTGGTGAGTGTGATGTTTTTTTCTCAATACCTAAACGCTATTCCATTGTCTTGCTTGGCTGCGATTTTAATCATGACGGGATATAAGCTAACAAAACCGTCTCTTTTTTTGGAGATGTATCGTCGAGGGTGGACGCAATTCTTGCCCTTTGTTGTGACGGTAGTGGCTATTTTGAGTACGGATTTACTCAAAGGGATGGGAATTGGACTCATTGTGAGCTTGTGTTTTGTGGTGAGGGCCAATTTTCATTCTGCTATTTCTGTGGAGAGGGAAGACGATCATTATTTGATCCGGTTTAAAAAAGATGTGTCATTTTTAAATAAAATGGCACTCAGGGATTCTTTGCTGGCCATTGAACCGAACAGTTCGGTCATCATTGATGCGGCCCACGCACAGTTTGTGGATGATGATATTTTGGATACGATTTTTGATTTTTCTATATCGGCACAAGATGCTGGTGTCCGTCTTAAATTGCTCAATTTTAATATCCCAAAAACGTTTCAACACAAAGGGTTAACGCCAAATCTTGACCTATCTATATAAGTCTACTAGTCTTATAGATATATTAGGGCTTTATATTTTTTTGAAGGGAGTGCAGTCTATGAAACGCATTGTTTGGTTGTTGTTGATTATGGGGGTTGGCCTACAAGGGGGGCTTTATGCGCAAGCAACGCTACTCAATGTTTCTTATGATCCAACTCGAGAGTTTTACAAAGAACTCAACCCAAAGTTTTCGGCATATTGGAAAGAAAAAACAGGGATTTCTGTTACCATTCAACAGTCTCATGGAGGATCTGGAAAACAAGCACGTGCGGTGATTGATGGTTTGGGAGCGGATGTGGTCACATTGGCACTGTCGTATGACATTGACCAGATTGCAAAAAAAGCCAATTTGTTGCCTGAAAACTGGCAAAAACAGTTGCCAAATAACAGCTCTCCTTTTTACTCAACCATTGTTTTTTTGGTTAGAAAAGGCAATCCAAAAAAGATACGGGATTGGTCTGATTTGATTAAACCAGGGGTGGAAGTCATTACGCCAAGTCCTAAAACAGGTGGAGGGGCAAGGTACAATGTGCTGGCTGCATGGCAATCTGCATTGGATCGCACAAAGAGTGAGGCTAAGGCGAATGCGTACCTCAAAGACTTGTTCAAGCATGTGCCTGTTTTGGATTCTGGCGCGAGAGGCTCTACTACTACGTTTACACAAAGAGGCATAGGGGATGTGTTGATTACGTGGGAAAATGAAGCGTTGTTGCTGACTTTGGAAAAAGAAAAAGGCCAGTTTGAACTTGTTTACCCACCTCAGAGTATTCGTGCAGATATACCTGTTGCAGTGGTTGAAAAAAATGCAAAAACGCATGGAACATCTCGTGTGGCAAAGGCGTATTTGACTTATTTGTTTCTCCCAGATGGACAAACAATAGGTGCCAAGTATTATTATCGTCCAAAAGATAAACGTGTGTTTGATACATTTAAACAACAATTTCCTGCTGTGAAGATGATAACGGTAGAAGAAAAATTTGGAGGATGGGATAAAGCCAATGCTAAATTCTTTGATGATGGGGCGTTGTTTGATCAGATCTATACGTCTCGATAGGTAAGGGTTATGGTGAGGCGCGTTCTTCCTGGATTTGGACTTTCATTGGGTATTACATTGATGTATTTGGGGGCGATCGTGGTGTTTCCTGTCTCAATGCTGGTTTTGCGTGCCGCACATATTTCTTTTGCTCAGTTTCAGATTATTTTGCTATCTCCTCGGACCATGCACGCCATAGGGCTCACGGTATGGACATCATTTGTAGCCAGTAGTATCAATGTCCTATTTGGATTTGTCGTTGCTTGGGTGAACACACGATACCAGTATCCCTTCAAACGGGTAGTGGATGCCTTGATCGATTTGCCATTTGCCTTGCCAACCTCTGTTGCAGGGATTGCCCTCACGGCAGGATTTAGTCCCCATGGATGGTTGGGAAAAACGATTGAGACAACGTTTGGATATCAAGTTGCTTTTCGTCCGTTAGGGATCATTGTTGCCATGACATTTGTTGGGCTCCCATTTGTTATCCGTACCCTTGAGCCTGTGCTAAAAGAAATCGATGTCGAGGCTGAAGAAGCGGGTGCTAGTTTGGGTGCGTCAAAATGGCAAATTTTTAGCAAAATTCTTTTTCCGTCATTGCTTCCTGCGACCATCACTGGGTTTACATTGGCGTTTGCACGGGTGCTGGGAGAATTTGGATCGATTGTGTTTATTTCTGGCAATATGCCGATGAAAACAGAGGTTGTGTCTTTGCTTATTTTATCCAAATTAGAACAATATGACGTGGTGGGAGCTGCTGCACTGGCCGCGGTGATGATGGTCATTTCTTTTTGTTTGCTTATGGTGATCAATGGCTTTCAGGTATGGTATCAGCGGCGGTTTTTTGAGGCCTCCTCCTCATGAGGACTCAGGCTCTTAAGGCCGTTCAGAGAGATCCTGTATGGGTAAGGATGATCTTAATAGGAATAGCGTTTTCTTTCTTGGCGTTTTTTTTGGGGATGCCATTGGTAGTCATTGCTATCAATGCTTGTCGAGATGGGCTGCACGTATATGCCCAATCTTTACGCGATCCTGATGCGGTGTCTGCAATCCTGCTTACCCTCAAGGTTGTGGCAATTGCGGTGCCATGTAATGCCATTTTTGGGATAGCGGCAGCGTGGTTGATTGCCAAATTTCAGTTTAGAGGAAAACAGGTATTGCTTGGATTGATTGATATGCCATTTTCTGTATCGCCTATCATTGCAGGTTTGCTTTTTGTATTGGCTTTTGGATCAAATACCCTCTTGGGAGGGTGGTTGATGGCCCATGGGGTGCGGGTGATTTTTTCCTCTACTGGGATTGTATTGGCAACAGTGTTTGTGACACTTCCATTTGTTGCGAGAGAGCTGATACCGCTGATGCAATCTCAAGGGATAGACGAAGAAGAGGCGGCGATGACAATGGGTGCAAGTGGGTGGCAGGTTTTCGCAAGAGTCACATTACCCAATATCAAATGGGGTCTTTGGTATGGTATTACGTTAAGTACAGCCAGAGCTGTTGGTGAATTTGGTGCAGTGTCGGTGGTTTCTGGGCATATCCGTGGGCTCACCAACACCATTTCTTTGCATGTCGAAATTTTATACAATGAATACAATTTTTCAGCAGCTTTTGCGCTGTCCTCTTTGATGGTTTTGTTTGCATTTGGGACATTGGTTGTCAAAATAATCCTAGAGGGAAAGAGATCTACATGAGTATTGATGTTCAGAAAGTTTCAAAAAAATTTAACCAGTCTTGGGTATTAAAAGAGGCCTCTCTCACCGTTGAGACAGGGGAGCTGGTGGCTCTGTTGGGGCCCTCTGGATCGGGTAAAACAACGTTGTTACGTGTCATAGCGGGATTGGAATATGCGGATACGGGCGATATTTTGTTCTCTGGAGCGAATGCCAATCATGTGAGGGTACAGGATCGGCAAGTGGGATTTGTTTTTCAACACTACGCCTTGTTTAGGCATATGACTGTTTTTGAAAATATTGCTTTTGGACTTCGGGTGAGACCCCGTGCACACCGACTGAAAGAAGAAGAGATTGTTCGCCGTGTGACAGAATTGTTGCAGCTCATTCAGTTGGAGCAGTTTTCCAAGCAGTGTCCCTCCCAGTTGTCAGGCGGACAACGTCAACGTGTTGCATTGGCGAGGGCATTGGCGATTGAGCCAAAAGTCTTGCTTCTAGACGAGCCTTTTGGGGCCTTGGATGCCAAAGTGAGAAAAGAACTGTGCAAATGGCTAAGAAGACTGCATCAAGACCTCCATACCACGAGTCTTTTTGTGACCCATGATGTGCAAGAAGCACTGGAGTTGGCGGATAGGATTGTGGTGATGAAAAGTGGGGAAATCCAGCAGATAGGCACCCCAGATGAGGTATATCATCATCCTGCCAATGCATTTGTGTATCAATTTATAGGCCATGTCAATTTGTTTAAAACCCAATTTGAAGAGGGAGGCAGGGGGTTGTTTCGGTCTGGTTCTACCACCTATGTGAGACCGTATTTGTTGGATATTCATCGAGAAAATAAGGGGCACACAGATGCCTTCAAAGCAACAGTCAAGCAAATTATCTATACAGGATTATTGGCTAAGATAGAGCTCTTAACGGAGTACGAGGAGTATATAGAGGTCGAGCTCACCCGAGAGCGGTGCATGGTCTTGAAGTTGCAAAAAGAAGAGACAGTCTATGTATCGTTAAAAGAAGGGGCTACCGACGATTATGCAATTTGACTTGCTACTAAATGGTCGAAGTTAAGATCAAAATTCAAGAGAAATCTCATTTTTCCATACCAAGGATCTTGTGTAGGCATCCATATTACCCCCGGATAATATAACCAAGATTTTTTTTCCTCGATTGCCTTCGCCTATCCATTGGTGGGCTGCAGCCATTCCAAGTGCAGAAGTTGGTTCAATGGTCACTTTCAATAAATGGGTCAATAGCTGTGTCCATGCAAGGATATCTGCTTCTGATACCTCATAAAACCCATCTAGTTTTTGTACATAAGAAAAAGTTCGATCGGACATCTACAGCGTTCGCACACCATCCGCAATGGTGTCCGGCATTTTTTCAAACCGTTGAAGGACACCTGTTTGAAATGAACGGGAGGCATCATTGGCCTGTTCAGGTTCTGCCGCATACACCTTCGTTGTATGTGAAAAAAGTCGGGTGGCCAAGTAGGTACCCGAAATCAGGCCACCGCCACCGCACGGTGCAAAAACAGCATCAAAGTGCCCCTCTTGCTTTAAACGCCCCCACTTTCTGAAAATTTTCGCACTTAAAATAGATCGGGGTTCCCAGTCTTTTCTGAATGAAAGACGACGTAATCAGCGGGGTTTGATGAATGTCTTTATGTAGTCGCTCAAATGCGGGTACAATTTGGGGTTCCAATTTATCGCATCACCTCGCGGTGGTTGGCATGCAAATGCCTCAATAGGCTTTCTGTCGTATCCCATCCCATGCAGGCATCCGTAATCGATACGCCATATTTGAGATTGGATAAAACATCTGGGATGCCTTGATTGCCTTCAAACAAATTGCTTTCCAACATCATACCGATAATAGAACGATTCCCCTGTTGGATCAGGTCGGAGATGGCCAGGGCTACTTTTTCTTGGTTTTCATGTTTTTTGGAGGAGTTGCCATGGCTACAATCTACCATGATGGCAGGCTCAAACCCTGCACTGGCAAGCCTTTGTGTGGTTGTTTGAATGGTTGCCAGATCATAGTTTGGCGTTTTGCCTCCCCGTAAAATCACATGTCCCCAGGGATTGCCGGATGTTTGGATGATGCTGGTTTGTCCCTCTTGGTTGATGCCCAAAAAATCATGGCTATGTCGTGCTGCTTGCATGGCATTAATCGCCACATCTAGGTTGCCTTCCGTGCTGTTTTTAAATCCGACTGGCATGGACAAACCGCTGGCCATTTCCCGATGTGTTTGAGATTCGGTTGTGCGAGCACCGATAGACGCCCAAGAGACGAGATCTCCTAGGTATTGAGGCATGATGGGATCTAGCATTTCTGTGGCGATGGGCATGTCCATCTGGGTAATGGCTATCAACAAACGCCGTGCTTCGTGCAGTCCGGTTTGAATATCTCCTTTTCCTGTCAAAAAAGGATCATTGATAAAGCCTTTCCAGCCTACTGTTGTACGTGGTTTTTCAAAATAACCACGCATGATAATGTAAAGAGTATCGTTTAATTCCACACGCAGTCGATGCAATTTTTCTGCATATTCGAGAGCTGCTTTTGCATCATAAATAGAGCATGGTCCTACCACAAGCAATAGGCGGGGATCTTCTTTTGCAAGAATAGAAGCAATGGTGGCTCTGCTCTGGACAACACAGTGGTTGGCCTCTTGGCTCATGGGGAGTTTTTGCTTCAATTCCTTTGGAGAAATGAGCGCAATGGTGTTTTTGATATGGAGATATTGGGTGGGCTTCATTATCAAGTTAGTGTACACTGTCTGGATATATTTATGAACACGATTTTTGTGGGTATTACAGGAAGAGTTGGATCGGGAAAATCATACCTGGCAGAGCGTGTGGCGAGTGCTTTATCTGTACCATGTGTGGATCTAGATAGTATTGGACATGATCTTGGAGAAGATCCAGAGGTTGTGGCATTGGTACGATCTGTATTTGGAGAAGTATATGTGACGGATACGGGGGTGCATCGAGAAAAACTTGGCAAGCTTGTCTTCTCAGATCCTCAAAAAATGGACGCATTAAATGCTATTTTTTTCCCCAGAATTCGGACGCGTGTAGAAGCGGACTTGAGACAGGCAACCACGCCTCTTGTGATTATCGTGGGTGCCTTGATTAAGGAGTTGGGTTTAGA
>CAXNHA010000018.1:0-14962 GCA_964202165.1 Candidatus Marinamargulisbacteria bacterium
CTTATTTTAAAAGAAATCTTAGAGAGGTTGTCTTTTCTTAAGAACGTAGGGCTTGACTATTTGCAACTGGCTAGGAAGGCCGGCTCTTTATCAGGAGGCGAATTTCAACGGATTCGGCTGGCCACACAAATAGGGGCTGGTTTGACAGGGGTTTTGTATGTCTTGGATGAGCCAAGTATCGGGTTGCATCAACGCGACAACATGCGGTTGATTGCCAGCTTAAAGCGGCTACAAGAATTGGGGAATACCTTAATCATTGTTGAACATGACGAAGATACCATTCGGATGGCTGATTATGTCGTGGATATTGGACCAGGTGCTGGCAAAGAAGGGGGGACGATTTTGTTTGAGGGGACAGTGGACCAGCTCCTTGTATCTGACACATCTATCACAGCTCGTTATCTGAACCGTACCATTGAGATAGCACCTCCAAGACAAAGACGGTTGCCGGATTGGAATCGGGTACTGCGACTTGTTGGTGCAAGAGAAAACAATCTCAAAAACATCACCGTTGAGTTCCCCTTGGGGCTTTTTATTGGCATTACAGGTGTTTCTGGCTCTGGGAAAAGCTCTTTGATAAACGATATTTTGCACCATGCACTCATGAAGCATTTTTATAACAGCAAAGAACAATCTGGAAAACATGATCGCATCGAAGGGCTGGATCATTTGGACAAAGTTATTTCTATTGATCAATCCCCTATTGGACGAACGCCCCGCTCTAATCCAGCGACGTATACGGGTATGTTTACCCCCATCAGAGAGTTATTTGCACAGACAAAAGATGCCCGCGTCAAAGGATACGGGGCAGGTCGATTTAGTTTTAATGTAAAAGGAGGCCGATGTGAGTCCTGTGAAGGGGACGGCGTTGTTAAAATCGAAATGCATTTTCTCAACGATGTCTATGTGTTGTGCGAGGTCTGCAAAGGAAAACGCTACAACAGCCAAACCTTGGATATTTTGTATAAAGGCAACAGCATCTCTGATGTATTAAACATGACCATTCATGACGCACTACCTGTTTTTTCGGCTATTCCGTCCATTCATAGCAAATTGCTCACCCTGCAAGAAGTAGGTCTTGGCTATATCCAGCTTGGACAAAGTGCCACTACGTTAAGTGGCGGGGAGGCTCAGCGTATCAAATTGGCAAAAGAACTGAGCAAGCGCAATACAGGAAAAACCTTGTATATTTTGGATGAGCCCACAACAGGTCTTCACTTTGCCGATATCCATAAATTACTTACTGTTTTGCAACAACTTGTAGAAGGTGGCAACACCGTGGTGGTGATCGAGCACAATTTAGATGTTATTAAAACCGCAGATTACCTGATTGATTTAGGCCCAGAAGGGGGTCATGGAGGAGGCGATATCCTTGCAAAAGGAACGCCTGAGGACGTTGCGCAGGTTCCACACTCTTATACGGGGAATTTTTTAAACAAACTGCTTTTCCCAAAAGAGTCAAAAGGAGGGGTTTGACAGAAACCCTGCCTGATCAGTATCATGGCCTCCTCTTTGTAAAATCAAATTATTATCTAAGGTAGTATGTAAGTTATGCCAGTCCCTAAAAAAAGACGATCCAAATCAAAAAAAAGAATCAAAGGTGCTTGCTGGAAAATAGAAGCCCCTCATCTTCGTCCATGTCCTACTTGCCATGCAATGGGACGTTCACACCATATCTGTTTGTCCTGTGGATATTACAAAGGCAAAGCAATGATCACCATAAAAATAAAGGAAAGTAAAAAGGAATCTTAAGTGATTCATATTTCCCTTGATGTCATGGGAGGAGATCATGGTCCAAATGAGATCCTTCAAGGTGCTTTTCTTGCTCTCAAAGACTATCCCATCCACCTTCATCTTGTGGGGCAAAGAGATGTGATAGAAGCAGAACTAGCTTCTTTTGAATCGTGGCCATACGATCAAACAACGATCCAGCATGCTCCAGATGTTGTGACCATGTCCGAATCTCCTGCTCTTGCCTATCGAAAAAAAAAAGAATCCTCTATACAAATCGGCCTTAATTTGGTCCGAGACAAGGTTGTGGGGGGGTTTGTGTCCGCAGGTAATACAGGGGCTGTTATGGCAACTTCTACCCTTACATTGGGGCGTATTCCCCATGTAGAGAGACCCGCTATCGCTGTTGTGTTACCCTCTGAGACGGGGCCTTTTGTGATCTTGGATATGGGATCCAATATGGATAGCAAATCCCAGCATTTATCTCAGTTTGCCATTATGGGACATTTTTTTGCCAAGTTTATTTTACACATCGATTCTCCCCGTGTTGGGCTCCTGAACATTGGAGAGGAAGAAGACAAGGGAAATATGGCGACTTTAGAGGCCTATCAATTGATCAAACAAAATCCTCAACTCCAGTTTGTTGGTAACATAGAGGGAAAAGATGTGTTACTTGGTAAGGCAGATGTGGTGGTGTGTGATGGGTTTGTTGGGAATACCCTCTTAAAATTTGGTGAAGGGGTGACGGCAATTTTTGTTAATTTCTTCAAGTCGGAAGCCTCTCAATCATGGAAGTCCTTGTTGGGTTTATGGTTGATGAAGTCCTCTCTTAAACGGTTTTTAAACAAATTCGACTATCAAGAATATGGGGGAGCACCCTTGTTGGGTGTAAATGGGGTGTCCATTGTTGCCCATGGAAAATCCAAACGTCTGGCTATCAAGCATGCGATCCGTACGTGTTGCCATGCAATAGAGGGACAGATGATCCAAAAAATAACGGGAGCATTCTAATAAGAATGGGATTTTTGGCTGGCATGTCTGGATTGGGAAAATCTCTTCCAGAAAAAATTGTGACCAATGAAGATTTGGTTGCATCAGGCTTGGATACATCCCATGACTGGATTGTTGAACGAACTGGGATTGAGTCTCGCCGGTTGGCAGACACACACGAAACCAGTCTTGATTTTGGATATGGAGCGGCTAAGCAAGCGATTGAAAATGCTCATCTATCTCCTGTAGATATAGATCTGATTATTGTGGCTACAAGCACCCCTCAGCATCGTCTTTTTCCATCCAATGCCTGTCTCCTTCAAGACCGGCTGGGATTGCGACACATAGGAGCATTTGACCTATCAGCCGCTTGTTCTGGGTTTGGTTATGCCTTGCATACAGCCGCCCAATTTGTTGCCACAGGATCTGCAAAACATGTGCTTGTAGTTGCTACAGACTGCCTGTCAAAGTATGTGGATTGGTCAGACCGATCTATCTGTATTTTATTTGGAGATGGAGCGGGGGCAGCTGTGATCTCTCCCACAAAAGCTGGGTATGGCATTGTTTCATCGTCTCTTTTTTCCAATGGTCATTACGCCTCAATTTTAGGGTTTGAGGATCCGTTTATTTTTATGAAAGGGCAAGCCGTTTTTAAGGTTGCTATTGATGCCATTGTCCCGAGTTTGCAAGCACTTTTACAGGATTGTTCTATTGGGCCAGATGCCATTCGTTACTTTGTTCCTCACCAAGCCAATCTTCGAATCATCGACTATACCGCTCAAAAACTCGGATTTAAAAAAGATCAGGTGATTAGTAATATTCATAAATATGGCAACACATCCTCTGCCTCTATTCCATTGGCCCTTGCTGAATTGGCCGAACAATCCCGTCTTCAAGAGGGGGATTATGTCTTGACGGTGGGTTTTGGGGCAGGATTTACATGGGGCACTACATTGATACGATGGGGAGGTATTCGAACATGAAAAAAATAGGGTTTGTATATCCTGGACAAGGCTCTCAACGGGTTGGGATGGGCAAAGAATGGGCTACATTGCCGGGGGTGTCGTCGTTGTGGAAACAAGCAGATGAGATCTTGGGGTATTCTCTATCTCACATTTGTTTTGAAGGGCCCGAAGAAACACTGACACAAACGCAACATGCCCAAGCAAGCCTTTTTATGATCTCTGCGTCACTGACATATCTGTTAAAAGAAGCAGGTATTGTCCCTAGCCTTGTGGCGGGGCATAGCTTGGGAGAGCTAACGGCGTATGCCACAGCTGGGGTATACGATATCCCCACGGCACTGTGCGTGATACAAGCCAGAGGAGAGGCGATGGCAAAGGCATGCCCCCGTGATCACGGGGGCATGGTTGCCATCTTAGGGGCTTCAGTTGCGGATATAGAGGCAGCTCTTGCTGATGTGGATATGCCCGTTGTGATTGCCAACTACAATTGTCCCAGCCAGTATGTTATTTCTGGAGAAAAAAAGGGAGTTTACGACGTCATGGCACGCTTAAAAGAAAAAGGATTCAAAGCCATACCCTTACCGGTAAGCGGTCCTTTTCATTCGCCCTTGATGCAATCTGCTTCTGTGACCTTGGCCCATTTTTTGGAGGAATATCAGTTTTCAGATGCTTCCATTCCTATTTTACTCAATCAACATGGTAAAGCTGAGACATCAGGCGAAACTTTGAAAAAAAATCTATCTCAACAAGTGGTATCTTCCGTAAGATGGATCGACACGATTGTCAGTATGGCCAACACTGTAGATGTTATTGTGGAGGTTGGACATGGCAAAGTGCTCACAGGCCTTATCAAAAAAATTGTTCCTGGGTTTAGCGTCTATTCTGTGTCAACGCCACAAGAGATCGAAGCCTGCTTGCCACTATTAAAAGGAGGATGAGGATGTCTATTGATTTAACAGGAAAAGTAGCCATTGTTACCGGTTCATCGCGTGGGATTGGACGTGAAATCGCACATACATTATCCAAGCATGGGGCCTATGTCATGTGTTGTGGTACCCAACAAGAAGCAACACAAGCTGTTGCAACATACATTGAGGCAGATACAAAACACGAAACATTGGCTCTGCAAGTAGATGTCTCCCAATCTGCGAGTA
Organism: Candidatus Marinamargulisbacteria bacterium; assembly: GCA_964202165.1. Taxonomy (GTDB): domain Bacteria; phylum Margulisbacteria; class Marinamargulisbacteria; order SXXA01; family JAHFDB01; genus CAXNHA01. The sequence continues at coordinate 4,841 of CAXNHA010000018.1, forward strand.
TCCAAAATATGGTCAAACAGGCTTTGGAAAAATGGGGACGTGTGGATATCCTGGTTAACAACGCGGGTATTACGAGAGATAATCTTCTCTTGAGGTTATCTGATGAGGATTGGGATGCGGTAATTCACACCAATCTCAATTCTGTGTTTTATGCTGTAAAAGCCAGTTTAAAACCGATGCTAAAACAACGGTTTGGACGCATTATCAACATCGCTTCTGTAGTCGGCATTATGGGCAATGCAGGTCAGGCCAATTATGCAGCGGCCAAGGCAGGGATTATTGGGTTTTCAAAGACAGTGGCCAAAGAATATGGAGCAAAAGGTATCACGTGTAATGTTGTAGCGCCTGGGTTTATTCAGACCGACATGATTTCAGCTTTACCGAAAGAATATCTTGATACTATAATGGCCACGGTTCCTCAGCGACGCTTGGGTACTCCCCAGGATGTCGCCAATGCTGTTTTATTTCTTGCCTCTGATTTGGCAAGCTATATAACAGGTCAAGTGATTCAAGTAGATGGTGGAATTCGTACGTAACAATATTTTTTAGGAGGATTGAGATGTCAGTGTCAGAAGAAGAGATTTTTGAAAAAGTAAGAGCAGTTATTGTGGAGCAACTAGGTGTTACAGAAGAAGAGGTAACCCGAGAGGCGTCTTTTACAGACGATTTAGGGGCTGATTCTTTGGACACGGTAGAGTTGGTCATGGCTTTGGAGGAAGAATTTGGAACAGAGATCGCAGACAACGATGCTGAAAAACTCACTACTGTTGGCAAAACAGTGGGTTATATTTTAAAAAATACAAAATAAATATGGATAAAAAACGAGTTGTGATCACGGGTCTAGGGGCAATTACCCCCATAGGAAATACCGTTCAAACATATTGGGATGCCCTGCTAAAAGGGCGCGGTGGCGTTGAAAAAATAACACATTTTGACGTGTCAAAGTATACGACTCAAATAGGTGCATTGGTTAAAAACTTTCATCCAGAAGATTTTTTTGATAAAAAAGAAGCCAGGCGGACCTCTCGTTTTATTACGTTTGCTGTAGGTGCTGCCTTAGAAGCCATACAAGATTCTGGCTTGGATGTTCACAAAGAGGCAGATTGGGTTGGTGTAGAAATTGGTTCTGGTATAGGAGGCATTGAGTGCCTAGAAGAAACCATGAGGGTCTTGTTGGAAAAAGGCCCCTCTCGCGTTAGTCCTTTTACGGTTCCTATGATGATTTGTGATATGGCTTCTGGACAAGTGGCCATCCGATTGGGGGCAAAAGGGCCAAATTCATGTTCGGTAACAGCCTGTGCTTCTGCTGCACATTCCATGGCAAATGCTTTTCGTACCATTCAATGTGGGGATGCTGTTGCAATGGTAACAGGGGGTAGTGAAGCAGCTATTTCGCCTCTTGGTTTGGCTAGTTTTTGTGCAGCTCGGTCGTTGTCTACACAAAACGATTCTCCACAAACAGCCTCTCGGCCTTTTGACTTGGATAGGGATGGATTTGTGATGGGTGAAGGTGCGGGGATCTTGATTTTTGAAGAATTTGAGCACGCTGTGGCAAGAGGTGCAACCCTATATGCAGAGGTGCTTGGAGCCGGGACATCGGGAGATGCGTATCATATTACAGCCCCTGCCCCAGATGGCGAAGGTGCTGCGCGGGCTATGGCAATGGCTTTAAAAAAATCTCACCTCAAGCCTGAGGATGTCGGGTATATCAACGCTCACGGTACATCAACTGACTTAAATGACAAGCATGAAACAACGGCTATTAAAACAGTATTTGGGGACTATGCACAAAAAATACCCATCAGCTCTACAAAATCAATGACGGGACATCTATTGGGAGCCGCTGGTGCGATAGAATTGATCGCCTGTGTCAAAGTGCTAACAACAGGTTGGATTCCTCCAACCATCAATCAGTTTTCCCCCGATCCTCATTGTGACCTCAACTATACCCCAAATCAGGCTGTTAAAGCCAAGGTTGATGTGGCGATATCCAATTCTTTTGGATTTGGTGGGCATAATGGTGTATTGGCTGTTGGAAAAATATAGCCTCTGTTAATTGGGATTGATGAGGCAGGAAGGGGTGCGTTGGCAGGTCCCGTAGTGGCAGCTTCTGTTGGGCTAACACCATCGGTCGATAGGCTCTTGCTAAAAGATTCTAAGCAACTTACCCCGCCTAAACGTCAGCTTGCTTTTGACCATCTTGTTCAGATGACACCTTATATTGGGGTTGGCATTGTGTCTCACGCAGAAATTGATCACCTGAATGTTTTAACTGCCACATTACTTGCTATGAAACATGCTTTTTTTAATATCACCATACCGCCAGAAACACAGATCCGTATTCAAGTGGATGGGACGCATCTACCCTCTATTGAGGGTATTGAGATGGAAGCCATTATTAGAGGAGATCAAGTGGTGCCTGAAATATCAGCCGCATCGATTGTTGCAAAAGTGATTCGAGATCGTATCATGGTATCCCTTGATAGGACCTACCCTGAGTATGGGTTTACCCACAATAAAGGGTATGGGACGCGCCTTCATTTTGACTCTATTTTTAAAAAAGGGAGATCTCCTGTTCATCGAAAAACATTTTCTATCAGCCAACAATTGCGGCTGTTTTAATGTCACGAGAAAAAGGCCAATACGGTGAATCCATTGCCTTAGCTTCCTTGCTAAACAAGGGATATAGCCATATCCAAAGTAATTTTTTATCTAGGTGGGGAGAGCTGGATCTGATCATGGAGGATTGTGACGGTACAATCGTCATTGTAGAAGTAAAAGCCTATAAGCCCAATAGCTTGGTGCATCCTATACAGGCTATTACAAAAACAAAATTAGACCGCATGATCAAAACCTTGCGTTATTTTTGGGTGTGTAGACCCCATCTTGTGGACAGACCTTACCGTATAGATGTCATGGTTGTTCGTCATAGCTATGTAGAAAGTCACCATAAGAATATTGTCCAATTGTAGCAAGGGTAGTTTTCCGTTTGACCTCCGTCTTTATACATTAAACAAAAATTCGACGATATCGCCTTCTTGCATCACGTACTCTTTTCCTTCTTGTCGGACAAGCCCTTTTTCTTTGGCAAACTTAAGGCCTCCACATGCCACAAAGTCGGTGTAAGATACAATGTTGGCCCGTATAAATCCTTTTTCAAAGTCCGAGTGGATAGCACCTGCAGCTTGGGGTGCCTTGTCTCCTTGTCGAATTGTCCAAGCACGGGTTTCTTTAACCCCTGTTGTGAGGTAGGTTTGTAGCCCCAACAACTGAAAACATCCTCGAGACAATTGCCCCAAACCAGAGTCCGCTAATCCCAATTCTTCTAAGAAGAGAGATCGGTCTTCTTCTGGTAAAAGGGCTATTTCAGATTCTAACTTGGAACATAACTCTACATAGGCATCGCCGTGACGGTGGGCATAGACTTGTACCTCCTGTGCCAGAGGATTTGATTGGCCAATACTCGCTTCGTCAATATTGGCAACATAGATCACTTTTTTTGCAGTTAAAAAAGAATAGCCTCTCAATAAATCCATTTCTTCGTGGGATAAATCCAAGTGTCTAATGGCTTTGTTGTGCCCAAGTCCATCTCTTATTTTTTCAAATAGTTCCAATTTTTTGAGCTCTTCTTTGTTCTGTGTTTTGGCTTTTTTAGATTGGGCTTCCCATAGTTTTTCCACAAGTTCTAGATCAGAATAGATAAGCTCTAGGTGAATAATCTCTATATCATCAATAGGATTGGGTGTTCCGTTGACATGCACAATATTGGGATCATCAAAACAGCGCACCACATGTGCAATAGCAGTGGTGTCGCGTATGTTGGATAAAAATTTATTGCCCAACCCTTCTCCTTTTGAGGCTCCTTTTACAAGGCCTGCAATATCCGTAAATTGGATGGTGGCATATACCAATGTGTGGGTACCACTGATCTTGGATAAGACGCTTAGGCGTGGATCTGGTATGGGGACAATGCCGACATTGGGTTCGATGGTGCAAAAAGGATAATTATGAGCGTCTACAGACGCATGGGTGATGGCATTAAACAGAGTAGATTTTCCTACATTTGGTAATCCAACAATACCAATCGATAAGCTACTCACTGGATCAGTTGTTCTTCTTCAGACAAATCATCTACTGAAATGGTAGAAACAGGCTCTTCTCCTCTGGCTACAGAGTCAATATCATCCTCGTCCTCATCATCGATGCGTTGGGCCAATAACGACGTTGTGTTGCCAGCATACTCAGGAAAAAATGTCAGAAAAGTAGGCAAGTCCAAAAAATGTTCTCCAATATTACTCACATACGAATAGCGTCTCCAGATACGATCAAAAAATTTGGACATAATCACCTGATCATAGGAAGACAAAAGATCAATCATTTGGCCGATTTTTGTGAGTTTGTTGCGTAAAATCTGAGATTTTATTGAGGTATCTTTTTGAACGTGATCGATCACGTAGTCGTACATCTCTTTTACTTTTTCGCCTCTCATCAAAATATCAACGTCATTCATACGAAGAGAAGAAGGCTCAAACAAGACAAAACTTTGAAATCTAGATTCGCTGGAGGGGGTTAAAAAAGGGATCTTATTTCCAGATGTCATACAAAGGGGGTACTCCTTAAAAAAATTGGGTTTCTATGATACCAGAAAACAGAGATTTGGGCTAGAATAGCGGGTTATGTCGCAAGAAATTCCGCAAGGTTGGGCAGATTTTGGCAGTGAAGAACGGCTCACCCATTTTCGTTCGACATCCAGGCCAGAGTCCGAAGACTTGTTCACAAACCTAACATCTCAAGAACAACTCGAGATTTTGCTACAATTACCTGAAATTGAATGCAGAAGCTGGATGCGTGTCTTAGAGCCAGATGATGCCGCTGATCTTATTCAAGAAGCACCTCATGCCAAAAAAGAACAGTTGTTACAGTTGCTAGATGAGGTCAAACGAAAAGAGGTGGTGGCCTTAATGGCCTATGCTGAGGATAAGGCTGGTGGGTTAATGAACCCAAGATTTGCCAGAGTTAGGCCTGAGATGACCATCGATGAAGCCATTCGGTATCTCAGAAAACAAGCACCTCATGTAGAAACCATTCAATATGCGTATGGGGTGGATTCTCAACAGCGCTTATTGGGAGTCGTATCGCTTAGAGAGTTGTTTTCTTCCGATCCCAATCGTCTTGTCAAAGATGTTATGGGGACCGAGCTTACGACTGTTCCAGAAGAAATGGATCAAGACGAGGTGGGCAGACTCTTGACCCATACGAATCTTGTGGCCTTGCCTGTTGTGGATAAAGACGGTCATCTAAAGGGGATTATTACATTTGATGATATCGCTGATGTCATGAATGAGTCTGCTACAGAAGATATCCAAAAAATGGGAGGAACAGAGGCCCTGGATTCTCCCTATCTCAAAACACAATTTTTAAATATGGTTCAAAAACGCGTGGGCTGGCTGGCTATTTTATTTGTAGGGGAAATGCTGACAGCCACTGCAATGGGATATTTTGAACATGAAATCGCCAAAGCCGTTGTCCTTGCCTTATTTATCCCATTGATTATTAGCAGTGGGGGCAACTCTGGATCACAAGCATCAACCTTGGTGATTCGAGCGATGGCCTTGGGAGAAATACGGTTACGGGATTGGTGGCGTATTTTAAGACGAGAAGTGGGTGCAGGTATTGTGATGGGAGCGATTCTGGGGAGTCTTGGCTTTTTAAGAATCGTGGTGTGGCATTCTATTGGCGGGATATACGGGGATCATTACCTGTGGATTGCCCTGACAATAGGGCTGAGTTTGGTAGGGGTTGTGTGTTGGGGTGCTATTGCGGGATCGATGTTGCCGTTTCTGTTAAGACGTATTGGGTTTGATCCTGCCAGTGCATCTACCCCCTTTGTTGCAACACTTGTAGATGTGACAGGGTTGTTGATTTATTTTTCAATCGCAAGCTGTATTCTATCTGGCATTTTGTTATGAAACGCATTTTGGTGCTATCCAATGGGCATGGGGAGGACAGCATTGCAGGTACTTTGATAGAGGCATTGTATGTCGCTGATGCTCATGTCGAGATAGAGGTAATGCCGTTGGTGGGAGGAGGGCATGAATTTGAAGAATGGTCTTTAAACACGTTGTTAAAAAATCCTGTTTTCCCAAGCGGGGGGTTTATTCGGACATTCTCTGATTTATGCAAAGATATCCGAGCGGGTCTCTTGAGGCATATATGGAAGCAATACAAGGTGATCCAAAGAACAGCAAAGACGATGGATGCCGTCATTTGTGTGGGAGATGTGTTTTGCCTCGTGATGGGTACGATGGGGCATCGCATCCCTGCTTACTTTTTGCCAACAGCCAAAAGTGATCGCTTTATGCCACATTCTTGGATAGAAAAAATATGGATCAAATACCGGTGTCGAGCCGTTTTCCCTAGAGATAGTCAGACAGCCAAGACCCTGAGTCAATATGGTATCCATGCTACGTATCTTGGCAATCCCATGATGGACGTGCTTGGCTCAGCGGGTGATCGGTTTGGATTTTTACCCAAACAACCTGTTGTGGGATTGTTGCCCGGATCTCGAGAAGAAGCCTATGAGAATCTTGTTTATTTTTTCACATGTGTGCAAGCACTCGCCCAGCAGTATCCATATGGCTTGGGGTTTATTTGTGCCAAAGCACGATCTCTCACCTACGATATGATCCAAGTACATTGCGAACCATTGGGGTGGATCTTAACCCATGATGGTACAGAAGGATCCTTGTCGCATCCCCTTCATCACATCACCATTATCATCACAGAAAAATTTGCAGATGTTCTGCACGTATCCTCCGTTTTGTTGGGATTGTCAGGAACCGCAAACGAGCAGGCCGTATATTATGGAAAAAGAGTGATTTGCTTTGAAGGGTTTGGTCCGCAAAGCACATTGCAACGATTTTCTGAACAGAAAAAATTAGTGGGAGAAGGGTTGATTGTGGTACATCCTCGAGATGTCCAGTCTATTGTCCAGACGGTGATGCAATGTCTGCAACGTCCAGCTCTTCAGACAAATCAGCCAGATACGAGTCCTTTTTCAAAGGCTGCCCATGCCATTGTGACACACATAAGAGGGCAGGCCATATAACGCATCCATGGAATCCAATGCCGTATTCTTATACCGAGGAATGGCCTCTTTTTCTTTGGACCATTCATTCTGGAAATCTATTCAACGTTCTTTGGCACATTTACCGCAACAGACCTGTATTTTGGTACCATCTCAGGCTATTAAATCATGGCTTTTCCAGTGGTTGGATTTAAAACCCATGCAATGCCAAACATTGGATGAATGGACAGGATACAAACCGTGCATTGCTACTCATCGCCTTACATTAAAAGAAATTGTTAAACACAATCCCTTTTCTTTTTGCCAAACCAACCAGCTATCCAATGGGTTGTGGCATCATCTCGAACAATTTTGCTGGGATGAGGTGCGGTATGGGATCGCAGGTACCTATGTAGCCAACAGTAGCGTAAGACATCGGTTTGAAGAAGCCTATGCCACTGCTCAAAAAATGCACCCGCACTATCCCTTGCTAGAAGCCTATCGCACCAAACAAGACACCATAAAAGCCAATGGCCTATCCTCCGTACAATCCGTATTTGTTTATGGATTTTGGGACCTCCCTTTGTATCAAAGGGAGGTGTTGGGACAGGTACTGACCTCGGTTTCTTCTGCTTCTTTATGGGTTTTTGGATCCCAAGACACACCGTGGAGTTTGGCCTCTCAACCGCTGATACAGTGGCTTCATACGTTGCCGATAACCATTCGGGAGCTGTCCGTTATGGATATACTTTCTCCTTTGCCTAGGACAAAAGGGGTGCACTATCTCACGTTGGAAGATGAAATACAGGGGGTATTGGATCTCGTGCAAGACTACCTATCTCAAGGGATGAGCTACTCAGATATTGGTATCGTATGCCCAAATCAACACGACTATATGGAAGGTCTTTACCGGTGGGCACAGTATCGTCATATTCCAATTGCCTATCAATCCCACCCCTTGGGAGCTAGTAGGCAGGTCCAGCGATTGCTGCAAGGGCAGGCTTGTGAACCGATGGATAGCACCCATCCATGGGCGGCATGGGAAGAATTGGCGATAAAAACCTACCAAGAAGCCTTGCCCTATATAGAAAAGTTTTCACAAGATGAGCAAATCGATCTCTTACGCTCGGTATCTGTTCCTATGATGCAGAAAGATGGGCTTACAATTTCTGGCAAATTTGAGTCCCATGGGATTCCCAAAAAAATATGGATCGTAACAGGTGTTACGCAGGGAAAATGGCCTGGTCATATGCAAGAAAATGCGTTTTGTCCTCACGTCATCAAAAAAATGATCGGATGGCCAACCCAAGATACCCTTATTTGTGCAGATGAATATTTGTTTTTTTCTTTGGCATATCAAGCTCGCGTAGAGCTTGTCTTCACCCGACATGCCCAAGCAAAGGATATACCGGTGTTGCCTAGTTTTTTTTTGGAGGATTATGAGAGATATTTTGGAGAGCGTATAGCGTGGCATACACCAGAGGCATCCTTGCACAAATCGCCTCTAGAACTTCAGATGACACCCCTTGCTATCCAGCCTCTTCTTACGGGAGAGCTTACCCAGCCAGATGCCTTAGCCACATTGCAAAAACAGCTGGACACCCATACCTGGTCAGCCACATCACTAGAGTCCTATCAACGGTGTCCTTTTGCTTATTTTATGACGCATATCCTCCATGTTGAGCCGCCGGCACAAGATGCCAATCACGTGCCACATGCGATGTGGGGTCAATTTGTGCACCATGTGGTTAAGCGGTGTTTGCAAGAAGTCTCTTTCAAAAAGCCTCTTTCAAAAGAAGCCATAGATCGCTTGGTTGCTACGACGCCAACAGCGGGCACGGGATTGGCGTGGGATGCCAAAAAAAAACAAGTGGGCCACACCTTGTTGACGTGGTGGGAGACCATTCATGCCCCGGAGGGGAGTCGGCCTATCGATATTGAAAAAAAGGCAGAGTTTATGCTGGGAGAAACCAAATTTAAGGGACAAGTAGATGCTATTTTTGAGCAAGAAGATGGGGGCTGGGAGATTGTGGATTTTAAGACAAGTGCACACCTGCCTACGCCGACAGATATCAAAAAATTTCGGTCCTTGCAGTTACCCGTGTATTGGAAGCTTGTGATGGCTACATTTCCTGCTCAAAAACTAAGTTCAGCATCTTATATACAACTGCGTGATCCCTTTCATGTCAAAAAAGAAAAAGGACTTGCAAAGGACAAAACCCAACAAAAAGGGATTGAAGTCAATGAGGCATTTTGGGACGGTTTTGTGACACATATCCAATCGCTCATCCATAGAATCCAATCCGGCAACTTCTCATTCTTACCAGAACATGGGCTTTTGAATATGACGGCAACCAGTCGTCAGCTGGCTTGCAGGAACTGTGGATACAAATCAGTTTGTCGGTATCGGGCACGCTTTTCTTCTTGAAGAAGGCCAAAGGAATAGGCTATGATGACATTCTCTTGTTTGCACAACAGGGGCGGTTAGCTCAGTTGGTAGAGCACCTGCCTTACAAGCAGGTGGTCGTAGGTTCGAGCCCTGCACCGCCCACCATTTTGTCTTCATAGACTAGTACATCTGTTTTTGACAGCCGATATAGAGCAGGTTAATTTCTTTATTCAAAGTGTTAAATATGAGGCAACTCCGAGTAGCTAGAATTGGTTAGAGATTCTTTAATTTAAGGTGAAATTGCGTAATGTCCTAGACAAAAGAAAACAATTATATAAAATAGGGAATAGCAAAGAAAAAGGAGGCTATTCAAGATGGAAGAAGTGATAGGGGAAAAAGAAAAGGTAGAGGAGAAAGTGAAAGGGCGGAAACGGCATGTAAAGAATGAGAAAGATCGGACATGTGTGAATGAGAAATGTGAGTACTACAAAGTAGTAGGAAGCGTCATTAGAATAGGGACCCACGTTCAAGCAGCAAGTGCATCATAGGTCTCTGCAGGAGATAAGAAGTCAAGACATTTTCTGGGACGATTATTTAGCTGATTTTGGATTGTAGTGATGTCATTGAGTGAAAGCAAGCTCCAATCTGTTTTTTTGGGGTAAGTACG
>CAXNHA010000019.1:0-12865 GCA_964202165.1 Candidatus Marinamargulisbacteria bacterium
TATGATGATAGCGGGTGCTGTGGTTGGATTGATATCTGGGATTGTTGTTTTATTTAAAAAGACATGGGTAGGCCTATTGGCACCTGTTTATGCAGTCGCTCAGGGTTTGTTTATTGGAGGTATGTCCTCGATGCTTGAGCAACGATTTCCAGGAATAGCAATCCAGGCTGTTGGCCTCACATTTGGCACGTTGTTTTGTTTGTTGGGAGCTTACAAAACAGGATGGATCCGTGCTTCAGATAAGTTTCGTGCAGGATTGGTATCCGCTATGGGGGGGATCATGATGTTGTACTTTGTTTCATGGATAGCAAGGTTATTTGGCGTATCCATGTCTTTTATGACAGGCTCTGGGATTTTTAGTATTGGGTTAAGTGTGATTGTCGTTGCTGTAGCTGCCTTAAATTTGGTAATGGACTTTGATGCTATTGAAAGAGGCGTCAAGGAAAATGCCCCAAAATACATGGAGTGGTTTGGGGCTTTTGGCCTTATGGTGACGTTGATTTGGTTGTATGTAGAAATTTTGATTTTGTTGAGCAAATTGGCAGACAGAAGAAACAATGCATAGTACACCCGCTACTGTGAAAAAAATTGTCATTATCGGAGGAGGATTTGCAGGACTTTCTGTTGCAAAAGGCCTAAGGCGACTGCATGCAGATATTACGCTCATTGATCAATCCAATCATCATCTGTTTCAACCCTTGTTGTATCAAGTTGCAACCGCTTCTTTGTCTCCTGCAGATATAGCTGCTCCTTTGCGACATATCTTGTCGGACTGTTCTCATATCAACGTGATCATGGCAGAAGTTGTTTCTATTGATAAAGTATTGTCTCATGTTGTGACCAAAAAAGGACTTGTTTTCCCATTCGATTATTTGGTAGTAGCAACTGGATCCAGGCATTCGTACTTTGGAAAAAATCATTGGGAAAGTTTGGCTCCAGGACTTAAAACATTACAAGATGCCCTAACGATTAGAGAGAAAATTTTGTTGGCATTTGAGCAAGCAGAAACAGCTTCTAATCCTGATCTTCAACGTCGGCTACTCACGTTTGTCGTGGTAGGTGGGGGTCCCACTGGGGTTGAGATGGCAGGTGCTATTGCAGAAATTGCCAAACAAACCATAAAAGACGACTTTAAGCACATAAAACCAGCCTCCACACGTATTCTGTTGATCGAAAGCTCCGGTGCTGTGTTAAATCGGTATCCCCCCTCATTAAGAGAGGCTGCCCAAAAAAGCTTAGAAGCATTGGGTGTAGAAGTCTTACTAAACAAAATGGTAACCGACATGCGAAAAGGTGCCGTACAACTTAACCATGAATGGGTTGAGGCCCATACCATTATTTGGGCTGCTGGCAATACAGCTCCTTCGTTTTTAACAACGCTGGATGTGCCATTAGAAAAATCGGGCCAAGTGATTGTTCAAGCAGATCTTAGCCTCGTAGATTACCCTCATATTTGTGTGATAGGAGATTGTGCAAAAGCATTGGACAGAAGCAACAATCCTCTCCCCGCTACCTCTCCTGTTGCTATTCAGCAAGGCCAGTATGTGGCCAAAATCATCAGAGGAGAACCTTGGAAAAAAGGACGGCCCTTGTTTAGATATTTTGACAAAGGATCTATGGCTACTATTGGCAGAGGGCAGGCAGTAGCTTCTATTTTATCATTTCAATTCACAGGTTTTTTTGCATGGATATTGTGGTCATTAACCCATATTTTTTTCTTAATTAATTTTAGAGCCAAGGTCTTGGTTATGCTCAATTGGGCTTGGAGTTATCTAAGAGCGTACAGAGGTGTTCGACTGATTGTTCACAACACCAACGACAACGATATTGTCTTTGACGACTAGTACTATATGATTTTCCCTATTTTTTATCGTCTCTTTTCTCGTGGTATTGGCACCTTATTTTATGCCGTTAGTCGAATTTATATCCCTGTTTTTTTGAGATCTTCTGTCTTAAAAGGGTTTTCTAAGCTAACAGGTATCAATTCAGAAGAATCAGAATTTCCTATGGAGGACTACCCAACCATCAATGCTTTTTTTACAAGAGGTTTGAAGGCGGAGTCTAGAAAAATCCAAAAAGCCGACATAGTCTCTCCTGTAGATGGAGAGATTTTGGAGTTTGGACAGATACAATCTTGTCAGTTAATCCAAGCAAAAGGGATTGGATACTCAACGCAGGCTTTGTTGGGGGGACAAGAGGGTGCTGAGTTTGAAAGAGGTAGTTTTATTAGCATTTATTTATCTCCAAAAGATTGTCATCGCATCATGGCGCCTTCAGATGGTGTGATTTCTGGCCATCGGTTAATTCGAGGACATTTGTTTCCCGTTCGACAACCCTATATTGGAAAATTCAATGGACTCTATACACAAAATGAGCGAGCAATCATATGGCTTAAATCCGCAGATTTTCGTCTAGCAATGGTACTTGTTGGCGCCATTAATGTTGGGAAGCTAGAGGTGAGGCCATACTCTCCTGCTACATACAAAGGAGACTGGATTGGCACCTTTCATTTGGGATCAACTGTTGTCTTGTGCATAGATCGTCCTGTTGTATTTCGATGTCAAAAAGGACCGATTTGTATTGGGGATAGCCTAGCGTGACAAAAGAAAAGATTGTTCATCACGCAACAGCCACCATCGGATTTGATCTCTGTCGCATTTCAACCCCTTTTGTTTCTGAACATCTTGAAGAATATCGATCTTGGATCAACAACCAAGAGGAAGGCGACATGCAGTATTTGGCAAGACATCTGCCAATGAAAGAAAATCCAAATCTACTTTTAGAGGGCGTCCAATCTGCTGTTGTTGTTGCAAAAAATTATAAGAATACAAACAAACAATATCTTAAAGGCAATCGAAAAATTGCAAGATATGCAGTTGGCAAAGACTATCATTCTATCTTGCAAGTCCAATTAGAAGCGTTGGCAACGTTTATCAAATCCCTATATCCATATGCGAAAACCTATGTGGGAGTAGATAGCCGGCCTATTCCAGAAAGGAGCTTAGCCCTACAGGCAGGGATTGGATTTAGAGGAAAAAACACCATGGTCATCCGTCCAAAAATGGGATCTTATTTTTTACTGGGTGTCCTCTATACCACCATACCCCTGGCACAGGATACGCCTTTCCAAGGCAGTTGCGGAACATGTACCCGCTGTATTGATGCCTGTCCAACAAAAGCACTAACAGATGAGGGGAAAATGATTGCAAAACGATGCATTAGTTATGCCACCATTGAACACAAATCTGTACTAGACACATCGGTGATCAACGCAATGGACGGATGGATTTTTGGATGTGATATATGCCAAGAAGTATGTCCGTTTAATCATGTCCATATTCCACTCACCAACTGGTCTGATTTTTATCCAGAATCAGGTGTTGGGTTTGATTTTTTTAAAGAAGATAGAGAAAAATCATGTGAAGAAATCCCAAAAAATTCTGCTCTCTATCGGTCTAGAAAACGGGTGATAGGCAATCTTCGTTCTTTAAAAAAAGAGAGGCCTTAAGTATCATGTCGCTTTTGCTGAATATGAGGGATAGAAGGAGACTGATAGATGTCAATTCTTGGTACAGATAAATGTCCGTTAAGAGTAGGAATTATTGGAGCAGGACCGAGTGGATTTTATGTAGCAGATGCCTTATTTCGTTCAAAAATACCAGTTGTAGTGGATGTATTTGACCGTCTTCCAACACCATACGGACTTTTGAGAGGTGGCGTTGCTCCTGATCATCAACAGATGAAAACCGTTGGAAAATATTATGAAAAAGTAGCTACAACACCAGGGTTTTCTTTTTGGGGGAATGTCAAAGTAGGCCGAGATATTCAAATAGATGAATTGGCCAAACATTACGATGTGCTTGTCTTAACCTGTGGTGCTGAAACGGATAAAAAATTGAATATTGCAGGAGAAGAGTTGCCCGGGAGTCACACTGCAACTGCATTTGTTGGATGGTACAATGCGCATCCAGATTATCAATCTTGTCAATTTGATTTTAATCAAGAGATTGTTGCCGTTATTGGTCAAGGAAACGTAGCCATCGATGTGACGCGCATCTTGGCAAAAAACCGCAAAGAACTCTCTTCTTCGGATATTACAGAACATGCCTTGTCTGTTTTGGAGGCAAGTAAAATCAAAGAAATTCACTTGATCGGTCGAAGGGGCCCTGTACAAGCAGCTTTTACAGAACTTGAGATAAAGGAATTGGGAGAATTGGAAGATTGCGATGTGGTTGTTAACCCCAAAGATCTAGAGCTTGATACAGCCAGCAGAGAAGAGCTCGAAAATCCCGCTAACAATAAAGCTCGAAAAAACATGGCTATTTTAGAGGAATTTTCAAGAAGACCCTTGCAACATAAGCCTAAAAAAATAGTGATTCGCTTTCTTGAAAGTCCCTCATGCATCCAAGGAGAAAACAAAGTAGAAGCCCTGGTTTTAACCAAAAACAAATTGGTAGGCGAGGCCTATTCACAGCAGGCAATGGCAACAGAGGATCAGGTTCATTTGTCCTGCGGGCTTATTTTTAGAAGCGTTGGCTATAGGGGCGTTCCTCTCGAAGGTGTTCCCTTTGATACAAAACGAGGTGTATTTCCCAATATAAAAGGCCGTATCCAAAAAGACGGGGCACCTGTCCAAGGACTATACTGTTCAGGTTGGATTAAAAGAGGCCCAAGCGGTGTATTGGGTAGCAACAAATCAGATGCAACAGAGACCGTACAGGCTCTTGTAGAAGATATTGCCATGATGACGCCTTGCACACAACGAGACTCTACTGCTCTAAAAACACTTTTAGAAAAACGCGGTGTCAGAATCATTACATTTGACGAATGGAAAACAATAGACGTAGAAGAAGTCTCAAGAGGAAAAGACTTGGGAAAACCAAGAGAAAAATTCAGATATATAGAAGAAATAATCTCATTTTTGGATAGTCATTAAGATGAGATTGTCCAAAAAAAAAGTATTTCTTATCAGACGGATAGTAGCGGGTTCACTTCTCGCCCTTTTAATAGGAAGTATTGGGCTAATGGTATATTTTTGGAATGGAATAGAGTGGTTTAAAGTGCCAAAAAAAGAAGCCTTGATTAATTATGTAAGACTTGAAATACAACCTCTTTATTATAAAAAACGCAGCAATGAACTTGTTGTTCATATCAAATTAAGATCAACACAAAATACAGCTGTCATTAACAATAGCGTGATCCATACGTTTTTGTTGTTAGACGATAGAGAGGATGTCCATGAGGTTCAAAAATGGGAGCACCTGAAGGCATCCGAATACGAAAAAGAAGGTGACTTGGTATTCACATTAAAAGAGCGTCCCAATCATATCTCTATCTCTTATTTTGAGTTTGAAGAATACCATTTTAAATGGGTTCTTTGATTTTACGACTTGCAGTACTCATAGGGATTGTTTTTTCAGGATATCTAATAGCAGCTCCCGAGGATAAAAGTCCGTTGTCTATTCTTCCTGTTAGCGTAGCGGGGATGCCAGCTTACCGACTCCAGATACCCAATGGCGCCAAAGCACTCCTATATTTGCCAAAAGCATATCAGGAAGCCAATCCGCATACGTTGGCAATAGGGCTTCATGGACGATCAGAATTGGCAGAAACCTTTCTCAAGATATGGATACCCATTGCAGATAGATTTGACATGATGCTCTTATGTCCAGAAGGAAGTGACCTTGTAGAAGGATATAGAAGAGTACCCTATGATGATCGAAAAGATATCATAGAATTTACACGTCTCGTCATGAAGCTTTACCGTATTGATCAAACTCAAAACAAGGTTTTTGGATTTTCAAAAGGAGGTAGCATTGCGACAGAGCTGGGTATATTGGAGCCCGAGCTTTTTCCAAATGTGGTTTGTATGTTTGGATTCTTCAACAAAAACATGCCCTATTGCAATCGGTATTCCCATTCAAAAATGTATTTTATTACTGGAAAAAACGATGTGACCTATGCGTCTTTAATGCAAGGTGTTGATTTTTTAAAAAATTACGGCATCCAAACAAAAATAAAGCTCTTTTCATCTTTGGTTCATACCTATCCACCTAGACTTGAATCTGAAGTCGAGGATATAATCTGGTGGTTTTCTCAGCATCCCAGTTCTTTTAAGGAAGATCCCTATGCCATACATTAATGTCAAGTTAGCAGGAGATATTACCCGAGATCAAAAAGAAACGCTGGTAAAAGAGCTAACACGCCTTATGAAAACGGTGCTCAATAAGCCCGAATCAGCCACCTTGATTACCATCGAAACATGGCCAAAAGACAATTGGGGCAGGGCAGGGGAGTTGTTAGGATAGATGAAGCTCTTATTGTTGCAAACGAGACCTATGATAGGTGATTTTTCACGCCAGGTAGATACAATCCAAAAAGCATTCTCTCATGCACAAAAAGAGTCTGTTGATTTAATCGTTACATCAGAATTGTTTTTAACAGGTTATTTTCCAAAAGATTTATTAAGACAGGATTCTTTTATTCAAGCATCCCTAGATGCTCTTCAAGCAGTCCTAGATTGTAGCCAATCCTTCCCTGACCAAGCATTGATAGTGGGAATTCCCATGCATACAAAGACAGGAAAAGGCTTATCCAATACCGCACTCTTGATTCAAAATGGCACGATCCTACACCGCCAAGACAAACGGTTGTTGCCATATGATGATATTTTTGATGAGCCTCGTTATTTTGAACCCTCCCTGTCTTACGCTGTGATCCCCTTCAAAGAAGAGATTCTTGGTATTTGTATTTGTGAAGATGCGTGGGCAGATGATAAAAAAACATATCTACACCATCCTGTGGCTGATCTGGTTTCTCAAGGAGCCACGCTTATTATCAATTTGTCCGCTTCTCCGTTTTATCAGGGAAAGCCAGAATTAAGGATGTCTGTTTTTTCAGATCTAGCCACTCGGTACCAAATTCCTATCGTAATGGTCAATCAGACAGGAGGCCAAGATGAGGTTTTATTTGACGGAGGTAGTTTTGTCTTAAATGCAAAAGGAGACTGCACCGCTTTGGCTTCTTTTTTCAAAGAAGACTTTTTGGTCACCTCTACGCTCTCCCAAAAACAACAAGAAAAAAAAATGCCAAGCTGTGAGTCTCAACTTGTTAGGGCAGTGGTCACAGGGATTCAAGATTTTGTACAAAATTCTTCATCCAAAACGGTCCTATTGGGATTGTCTGGCGGTATTGATTCGGCAGTAGTGGCAACGTTAGCTGTAGAGGCATTGGGGAGCAAACAGGTGACGGGTGTTTTGATGCCATCCCCTTATTCTTCCAAAGAAAGCGTCATTGATGCAACAGCATTGGCAAAGAATTTGGGGATCTCTACCTGTATGTATCCCATTACAGAGATCATGACAACGATGGATCGCCTACAACCTCTCGTCCGAGTGGCGGCAGAGAATCGACAGTCTAGAATACGGGCAATGATTCTCATGGGACTCGCCAATCAAACAGAATCGCTGGTGCTTGCAACAAGTAATAAAAGTGAAGTTGCAATGGGGTATGCCACCTTATATGGGGATATGAGTGGTGCGTTGTTGCCCATTGGTGATTTGTACAAAATACAGGTGTATCAGGTGGCACATTGGCTTAATAGCAACCGGGAAGTCATCCCAAAAAATTCCTTATCCAAGCCACCGTCCGCTGAATTAAGCCCCAATCAAGTCGATACAGACACCTTACCTCCTTACCCCATTCTAGATGCTATTTTGAGTGCTTTTCTTGAAGAAGGATGTGATACAAAAAGCATCATTGGCAGAGGGTTTAAACAGGATATCGTGACCTGGGTTTTAGAGAGACTATCTCAGCAAGAGTTCAAACGCTGGCAAGCTCCTCCTATTCTCAAGTTATCCAATCGTGCATTTGGATCAGGATGGCGAATGCCCCTTTCCAAATATGTCGCAGTTTCATTCTACCCAAAATTACGTTAGACTCAGGTTTTCAATGGCACAATCATACCTTATTAAACAAATCGTCCATTTCTTTGAAGAGCTCGGCAACATCAGCTACATGGGAGGGCAGATCGTAACAGGCCTGTTTCGGTCAAAACGACTTTTAGGCCGTACCATTGAGCAGATGTATCATCTTGGTATCAAATCAATCCCTGTCGCTATGGTTACAGCCATATTTGTAGGGATGGCATTTACCATTCAGGTTACAAAAGAATTTTTAAAATTTGGTGCTGGAAAAATGATAGGTGGCGTGGTTGGCCTCGCTGTATGGCGGGAGTTGGGACCGCTCTTAACCGGCGTTGTTTTAGCAGGACGTGTCGGTGCAGCCGTTGCCGCAGAGTTGGGAACAATGACGGTCACAGAACAAGTAGAAGCTCTGGAATCTATGTCTCAAGATCCTGTTCTTTTTTTGGTACTGCCTAGAGTCTTAGCATGTACGGTGATGATGCCACTTCTTGTAGGAATGGCAGACATTGCTGGTTTTCTCAGCGGATTTGTTATTGTTTGGGCCTCAGGAAAGCTGAATGCATTTGCTTATTTTGATGCAGCAGATAGCATGTTAAAAGTATCTGATATTACAGGTGGATTGATAAAAGGCCTGTTTTTTGGGTTTGTAGTAGGCCTTATTAGTACCTATATGGGATTAAAAGCTCAAGCTGGAGCAAAAGGCGTTGGAGAGATGACAACCCATGCAGTTGTTGTATCTCTTCTCACTATTTTCATTTTAAATTATCTTTTATCCTTGAGCTTATTTTAGATGATTGTCCTAAAAGACGTTCAAAAATCATTTCATCATCGTATCGTTATCGATACTCTTAATTTAACCATAGAATCTGGCGAAAAAATTGCGATCATTGGTCCCTCTGGGTGCGGTAAAAGCACGTTGTTGAGATTGATATTAGCCCTTCATCCTCTGGACAAAGGAGAGATTTTTTTTGATCACAGACCCATACATCTCTTGTCGGGAGAGGCGATACGAGAAATCCGAAAAGAGTTTGGTATGTTGTTCCAATCCTCTGCACTGTTTGATTCTTTGACTGTCGAAGAAAATGTTGCGTTTCCCTTGATTGAGACATTTGGATATACCGATACATCCAAAATTCAGAGTCTTGTAAAAGAAAAACTGGATCTTGTTGAAATGGCAGATGCTTCCAAAAAGATGCCATCCGAATTATCAGGTGGCCAGCGCAAACGTGTGGGATTAGCACGTGCAATTGTAGCCAATCCAAAAGTGGTATTGTATGACGAGCCGACAACAGGTCTTGATCCCGTCTTGTCAACGAGCATTGAAGATTTGATTGTCAAGCTCAGCGACCAACTAAACATGACATCTATTGTGGTTACCCATCAAATTTCAACTATTCTTAGGACAGCAGAGAAGATATACTTGATGCAACAAGGGAAGCTTCTACCTCCAGAGACCCCCCAATCCATTTCTTCTGCTCAACCTGAATATGCAAGTTTTTTGAAAGGACATTGTTAAACATTGAAAAAGCGATATGCGTTTCGAGTAGGTATTATATCAGCAGTATTGTTGTGCATTATTGCTGTGTTATTGGTATGGAAAAGCAGTTTGTTTTTAAAAGTAAAAGGATACCAACTGGTTGGAGAATTTGATAATGTTGGGGGATTATTACCCGGTTCAGAAGTAAGATTTAGAGGATATCGTGTTGGAAAGATATTCAAAGTCTCTCCAGATGTAGACAAAATAAGGGTTTATTTTTCGGTATCCGATGAGACCAAACTACCACGGGGTTCTCGCTTAAGAGTTGTGTTTGATGGATTGGTAGGAGAGCGGTTTCTGTCTATCACCCCACCATCTTTGGTATCGATGACAACACCTTTATTGAAGGCAGGCGATAGATTAGAGGGCTATTCTTCTCCTGGACTGGCCGATGCTGTAGAAGTTGCAGTCGCCAACATGAACCATACAGAAGCTATTCTAAGACAGTTTAGGACTATTTTTACTTCCGATCAGGCAGTGGGAAATATCTACAATATCTTAGGTGCCCTTGATACATTGACCCAACATCTCAGTGCCATTAGTAAAAAAGTACAAAGCGGAAACGATATCGAAAACATGCACGCTATTTTAGAAAATGTTAAGCAAATAAGCCTCTCTCTTAAGGAGATGACCCGACAAGCAACTGCCAAGCAACTCATAGGCGATATCGGACGAACTGTAAAGAACGTGACCTCTATCTCTGAAGGAATTCATACATTGACCCATCCACCTATTACACCTGTTTCAAAGCTTGGGTTAGAATATGCAACTCAAGCACAACGGGTTTATTATATAGGGGAAGTAGATTGGATGCTCAACAATTCGTTTCTTCGAACAACGCTTAGCAATCGATCTGGCGATGCCTCTCTTATGGCTGCTCAATTAGGCACTGCCTTACATCCAAAAATTACTGGGAGAGCTGGTTTTCTGTATGCAAAACCCGGTGTAGGAATTGACATCACACCTATCAAGGGTACTGTTTTATCTGCGGATATGTACCAAAACAAAGATGTTCAGCTAGAATTAAACGCCCGTTTTCAAGTTTCCAAAGATGGCATTTTGCAAATGAATGTTCGAAAAGATGCTGAGTCTGATCGTTCCTTATCAACTATCTCTTTGGGAATTTTATATAAATTTTAGCTTTATACCCCTTAATAAGATTGGATAAAATCAAGATATGCCAGGAAGTAGTTTTGGAGACATATTTCGCATCACAACCTTTGGAGAATCTCACGGCCCTGCTTTAGGCGTTGTGATAGATGGGGTGCCACCAAAATTACCCCTAACCCTTCGCGATATTCAGCATGATCTTGACCGCCGTCGTCCTGGCCAAAGCGATATAACCACCCCTAGAAATGAGTCTGATCAAGTAGAAATCTTGTCAGGTGTTTTTGAAGATCAAACAACAGGAGCCCCTATTGCCTTGTTGGTTCGTAATAAAAATCAGGTATCCACCGATTATACAGAGTTAAAAGACATCTTTCGTCCAGGTCATGCCGACTATACATTTTTCAAGAAATACGGTATTCGAGATCATCGGGGTGGGGGACGTTCTTCTGGACGAGAAACCCTGGCCAGAGTCGCTGCTGGTGCCATTGCAAAAAAATTACTTGCACGTCATGGCATCACCATTATTGGGTATACAAAATCGGTGGGGGATATCCAAGCCAACCAAATTGATGTGAATGAAATTGAAAAAAATCCTGTGCGTTGTCCAGATCCTATCCAAGCAGTCAAAATGATGACATTGATTTCTCTAGCAAAAGAAGAAGGAGACTCTGTGGGGGGTGTTATTGAGGCTGTGATCCGAGGGTGTCCAGCTGGACTCGGGGATCCTGTCTTTAACAAACTTGATGCACGGCTGGCACATGCTCTGATGTCAATCGGTACTGTCAAGGGTATTGAATTTGGATCAGGATTTGAGGGCACACGATTAAAAGGATCTGAGCATAATGACCATTTTGAAGTCAGCGATAACCGTATTCAAACAAAAACAAATCATGCAGGTGGCATTTTAGGAGGCATTTCAAACGGAGAAGAGATCATATTAAGAGTTGCGATAAAGCCTGCTTCATCTATTTCAAAAAGACAAGATACGGTGAATACCTCCAATCAAGCAACCCATGTTGAAGTGCATGGTCGGCATGATCCTTGTATTTGTCCGCGAGCTGTTCCAGTCGTTGAAGCCATGATTGCACTGACCTTGGCCGACTGCTTGTTGTTGCAAGCAACACTTACCTAACAAAAACGCGACTTTGCGTTGTCACCCCTTTAAGGTAGGGTAGCCTTATTAAGGAAAAAGAGGCCGGATCGTGGATAGGATTTAAGTTGACATCATACAGACGCAAGGTGTCTATGTGTATTTTTTTACCTTCTGGTGTCGCAATGATTGCTGCTATAGGATTGTTGCAATAAAAACCAGGTTTTACCGTTATCCAATACGGCTTTGCAACATCAACGATTACCCCCCATTCTTCAAAACCATCTGTTGAAAAAGGCGTCTCGATTTCCCTGGTTTGGTCTGTTAGATTTGCCAAAAAGAAGCCTGGTTTTTGAGGGCGTTTTGTTTCGGATAAAAAAACATCCCAGCTCCCTTCTTGCTTATAGAGTGCCAAGGACTCTTTTAGGTATCCCAAGGATTCGCCTCGGGCATCAACAAGCCATGAGGACAAGCGTAACAAAGACAGTTTTTCCATATAAGGATAGAGACATCTATCAAAATAAAGATACATAAAATGCCCATGCTCCGTATCATAAAAACGATAAGATCGGCCCGGATATTCTTGATCTTGTGCAGAAGCAACCAGTGGTTTTTTGTGATGATACCTACCCTCTAAAAACCTACGAAAAGAATATTGAATTAAGATAGGGCCTTGGACTTGAAGTCCAAATGGATAATCTGGATAAGCAGCTACTGTCTTTTCAATTTCTTCATAAGGCAGTTCGATACCAAGCTCTTGGCTATCAAAAAGAGTACACCAATACCCAATACTGTGAAGATTTTGATTGCCTGTTTCAGTGGCCAATGTCAAAAAAGCATTGGGGTATGAGTCTCGAATAAATACACCTACCCCAGGATCTTGAACTCTAAAATGACGAATACCACAGTCTTTTGCTATCAATATTGCTTTTTTAACCCATAAAAAATGGGTATCATGTGCTAAAAAATCACAGTTGATGCTTAATTCTACAGCAGGAGACAATTGCCTAGCCCTGTGGGATAACTGAGATATTTTTTCCAATGTAGGTGTCAAAAAATCATCCGAAAACGATCGAATAGACAGCTTGCTATCTTCCAAAATTAAGTGGGTACAGCCAGCTGTGATAGCCACCTCTACTTGAGACGTATCTGAACAAAATGTAACAAGTTTAGGCATGATTTTTCATCATAGGTTCAATCCCA
>CAXNHA010000020.1:0-12610 GCA_964202165.1 Candidatus Marinamargulisbacteria bacterium
AATACAGGGTACGTTTGTCATACAGGAGATCGTCTGCGACCTGCATCTCGATGTTGTAGACATGGCCGGTGTTGGCCACTGCTCGGATGTCCAAGACAACCCATTTGTCCAGGCTTCGCTCTTTGCTACTCATGGGATTGCGTACTGTTAGATCGCTGATCTGATCTTCTTTGCTGACAATGGCATTGATCAACCCCATCAACAAATCTTTGTGTTGTTCAAAGATTAACTTGAAGGCAAAATCAACGCGAGGGTTTAGGCGTTCGTGCATGAGGATCTATGGTACAGGATAGGCTAGGCGGAGGTCAAAGTAGGAAACTGTTTTGCTTTTTATTCCTTAAAATGTTATAAATGAACTATGCATTCCACAATCAATCGTTGGGTAATAGGTGTAATAGGGTGTGTCAGTGCCGGTGCTTTTTTATTTTTGATATGGTTGATTTATTTTAAAACAAAGTCTACAGCCCCGTTGGGACTTCTGAATGGTCTTCCCGCGGTCAATTCTATCCTCAATGCCTGTAGTACAGGAGCACTGATTCTGGGATTTAAGGCTATACGAGCGGGTGATCGAGCACGACATAAGGCCTACATGGTCGGGGCGTTTGTATGTTCAACGGTTTTTTTGATGAGTTATACGCTCTATCATAGTGTTCATGCAGACACGGTTTTTTTGGGACATGGTTGGATTCGGCCCGTTTATTTTTTTGTCCTTATCTCTCATATTCTACTCACGATTGTCGCACTTCCATTTATTCTAACGACCTTCTTTTTTGCCCTTACCCATCAGTTTTCTTGGCATAAAAAAATAGCCAGAGTCACATTTCCTATTTGGTTGTATGTATCTGTCACAGGCGTCGCTATTTATTTTCTTCTGAGATATGGTGCGGGTATTTAAAAAACAGATTGCACTGTGCAAGCCCAGTGCGTTTCCTCTTCATCTCATTCACGTTTTAGAAGATGAAGATCGCTCGGTACAAGGGTTCTACCAACGAGTAGAGAAAATAGTACAGGAGAGTGCCTTTTTGCATGCTATGGATAGTATGCAAAAAGATT
Organism: Candidatus Marinamargulisbacteria bacterium; assembly: GCA_964202165.1. Taxonomy (GTDB): domain Bacteria; phylum Margulisbacteria; class Marinamargulisbacteria; order SXXA01; family JAHFDB01; genus CAXNHA01. Next base: position 1,054 of record CAXNHA010000020.1, read on the forward strand.
CCTTGTATCAGAAACACATAAAGAATATGCCGTGTAACTCACATCTTAGTTACAAAAAAAGCGGCTTACCATTTACCCTGATAAAGGACTCTGAGGGGGACATCTATATCCAGCTTAAAATCAATGTTCTATCTGCCAATCAACAGGATAATGATCAGAGGAATAGATTTTTTCAAGCAGGTAGTTTTAGTAAGATGACCCTTGTGTATAAGATAACAGGTGAGCAGAATGGATTGTATGCTGCTGTGGTGAGACGTCAGAATACCGATGCTCAGGTATTTCAAACTTCGATGCAGATCATTAATAATATCCTGAATGATCAAAATAATAGGGATGTACTGAGTAACCATCTTGTATTGCCGAAGGCATTCGTCCCCTACTTGTCAGAAAAAGAAGCTCATAAGAAACGGTTGATGTCTATTCAACCTCTTATGAAAGGGGGAAGTGTGTTGGACTATATTAACAATCATAACAATGTTCTTACTCAGGATGATCTAGAAAAGATGATTTATGACATTGTTAACGCTGTGGAAAGATTACATGCTCACCGCTATGTGCATCGGGATATAAAGCCTGACAATATATTTGTACAACTTAAAGATGATGGACGGTTGGCTTGTATCAAGCTTGGCGATTTGGATATGATGGGATCCTTGTTGGGTCCTTCTGGAGTGAAATGCGGAACGGTGATATACATGCCACCAGAACTTTTTAGTGGGAATAAGTTAAAATGGCCTGCTGAAGGAGAAGGAGATGTGTGGGCTATAGGGGTGACGATAGTACAAATACTTGGATTTGATATCTCGTTCTCAGTCCCGGAGGGTAAAACACATCGAGATATTGACTGGCAAGATGTTCAGAACAACATGAATGCCCAGTTTGGTAAATTTAAAACAACCATGGTAGGGCAAGACGAACGAAAAAAATGGATTCCTGTTCTTGAAAAGATTTTTTTGCCAAAAGAAGGGCTTATCAAAATAGAGGCGTTGCGTGAGGAAATTGGAAAATTAGTTTGTTTAAAGTAGAACCGTATTTTGTAAGATAGCATGTGCAAAGTCCAGAATAGGGCGAGGGCCTATTGCAAAAGAGGTATGGTCTTTGCGAATAAAAGTCCCCTCGCGCTGAGGGTTGCCAAGATTGTGAGTTGTGTTGGCTACGATCGCATCTAGTCCTTTGGCATGCAGTTTTTCTATGGCTATCTGCACAAGATCAGAAGAGGGATCGCTGAGGCAGAACCCGATGATTTTTTGTGTGGTTTTTCTTGTGACAAGACCTGCCAAAATATCTGGTGTTGATTCTAAAGATAGGGTCAACGAAGAGGATCGTTTTATTTTTTGAATCTGATAAGGTAGGGTAAAATCAGATACCGCAGATGCCATGAGCAAGATATCGGTATGGGGAAAATGTTCTGATAAAGCCGCTTGTACCTGCATAGCAGATGAGGCAAGAACAACATGAATAGCAGGATTTGAAATGCTTGGTTGTGAGGTGGAGATAAGGGTAACCTCTGCCCCATAAAAACTGGCAAGATGAGCCAGCATTTGTCCCAATTGTCCAGAAGATCGGTTGCCAATCACACGCACAGGATCGATGGCTTCTTGAGTACCTCCTGAGCTGATGAGTATTTTTTTGCCTTGTAAGGATGTGAGAGGAGATAATCGTCCATGAGCTTCAACAGCCAAGGCGATTAAGTTTGGATCTGCCATGCGTCCAATACCGATGTCATCACACGCCAAATCACCGGTATCAGGCCCTAAAATGGATATGTGTTGCTGACGCAGTCTTTGGATATTGTCTTGTACAGCAGGATTGATCCACATTTCTGTGTGCATGGATGGGATAATTAATTTGGGACAGGTGGCCATCAAGCTGGTTGTGCTGAGGCTGTCCCCAGCAAGGCCATGGGCTAATTTTCCAATGATATTGGCTGTTGCGGGTGCTATGAGTAAGAGATCAAGGCCTCGGCTTAGCAACACATGGTTGGAGACATCCTCTTGTGAGGGTAAGTGAACTGGATTTTTGGACAGGGTTTTTAACGTGAGAGGGGTGACAAATTGCAGGGCATGAGCTGTTGGCATGGTCTCAACATGATGCCCATTTTTAACCAATAAACGCAGAAGGGAGGGGATTTTATATGCAGCAATTCCCCCCGAAATTCCCAATAAAATCCGCATCTAGGTGCCTAGGGATTTGGCTCTGACTTTGAGTTTTACTTCTTGTTGGGATTTTTTACTTTTTTTATGGGCGTCTTTGTTTTCTTCTGTGACAGGTGAAAACGAGTTTTTCATTCTTTCTCGTTTTGCCATTTCTTGGCTACCATGATCGATAGAGTCGTTGATTAAAACTGTTATTTTTCCCTCTGCAATTTCTTTTAATGCATCTAAAACAGGGATCACGGGTTCGTCTTCAGGATGAGAGATAGGAAGTGCATCCTTGATTTGACGTGCCCGCTTGGATACAGCAACACACAACAAAAACTTGTTGGGTACTTTGTCTAAGATGGCTGAAAGAGAAACATCATGTGGTAGAAATGTGTCTGACACGAAAAACTCCTTTGTTACTATCTAAAATGATGAGATATGAACGTGGTTAATAATCGAATGGATTCTTCAACAGTGTTGTTGATCATAACATAGTCGTACCAATTTTGTGATGCCATTTCTTTTTGGGCAATAACAAGTCGTTTTTCAATGGTTTCTCGGGTGTCTGTGTTGCGAAGCAGGAGCCGTTCTTTAAGGGTAGCCATGTCAGGCGGGGCAATAAAAATAGTCACAACGGAAGGGATTTTTTCTTTTATTTTTTTGGCACCTTGAACGTCAATTTCCAACAAAACAAGCCCATCTGGGGATAGGGCAGGGGAGAGCTCTGAGGTGAGTGTTCCATAATAATGCTCGTGTACCAAACACCATTCCAAAAAATCGTTGTTTTGGATAGAACGCTGAAAGCTTGATTCGTTTAAAAAATGGTAAGATGTGTGATTGATTTCTCCTACTCTAGGAGACCGTGTTGTGGCCGAGATGGCAAGTTTGGCATGAGGAAAATAGGTGGTGCAGAGCTGTTGGATGAGGGTCCCTTTTCCGGCACCTGAAGGGCCAGAGATGACAACGATGTTACCGGGGTAGTTGAAAGCATTCTGGGACATGGATGTTTCCTTTCCGAAAATCAAGAATAGCCCCTAAAATAGGGGTTGGATCCAGCCACGATTCTGGAATAACCCAGAGGGGTGTGGGTAGGTTGGCAAGTGTTTGGTGAAGTGTTGGCAACCACTTCTTGAAGGTAGCGTGTGGGCAATAGGGACCCAATAAAATGGTGAGCGATGGGGGTGTATGGTGGGAGATAACCGATAGAAAATCATCAAGATGGTTTTGGCTAGGGAGTCCCAAAAAATAAGTCTCGGATGCAACTGCATATTTTTCGGGGGTTTCCATGCTAAGCGATTGACAATAGCGAAGACGAATGCCTTCTTTTTTGCATAATTGTTTGAGATGATACCCATTAAATCCTCCGGTCATGCTAAATAGCTTATGCCGAATGGTATGGTCGTGTAGTTTTTTGCACAATGCCATGCCGAGTCCGCCTGGAGATACCCGTGTTTGGCAGGGATATCCCTCTGATGAAGCAAAAAAACGTTCAAGATAGGGCAGTGGGGATATCAGGGTGATGCTCATTAAAAAAACTTTCCTAGCCTTATGGATAGCAGCCCCTTTTTTAGAAGATAGGGATAGCGTACTCCCCATACAAAAAAAACCACGATAAGAAGGCATAATCCTGTCGCGAGTCCCCATTGAAGGACGGGGGATAATATTCCCAACAAAACCGCAAACAAACACCCCAATCCAGAGCAGGCTATCAATAGCTTTAGGACTTGTGGAGGCTGAAAGCCAATGGCGAGTAGGAGGTGATGAAAATGGTGACAATCTGCTTTAAAAATGGATTGGGCACTGCGGTACCGTCGCAAGATGGTATATAGCAAATCCAAAATAGGAAGGCTTAGTGGTAGTGCTATTATCCCAATGGATGCGCCTAGAGTGCCTTTCATGACCCCTAAGATGGACAATGAGGCTAACATAAATCCAAAAAACATGGATCCAGAATCCCCCATAAAAATGCTAGCGGGTGGAAAATTGTACCGTAAAAATCCCAGTGCTGTACCTGCAATCCCAAATGCCAAACACGAGAGAACGCTCTGGCCTTGAAGGAGTCCAAGAATGCCTAGAGTCATAGCACTTATACACACAATCCCTGTAGCCAATCCATCCACACCATCACAGAGATTGATGGTATTGATCAGACTGGTTATCCAAAAAATAGTGAGCGGATACTGCCATATTCCCAGAGAAAAAGATCCCCAAAACGGTGTCACAAGATGGGTGATACGAATATCAAAACTTGTCGCCAGTCCAACGATTGCCAGCTGAAACAATAATTTGTAGCAAGCTTTGATAGAATAAAGATCGTCTAAAACACCGAGTATGGCCAACAAAGATCCGCAAACAAACAGGCCTAAAATAGGGGTTGATATAGAAGGGAAAACAACCCATAAGGTTGCGAAAAAGCTTAGAAAAATGGCGATCCCACCTAGATTTGCAATGGGAGATTTGTGAATTTTTCGTTCGTTTGGGGTATCAATTGCACCGGCTCGAATAGAGGCATATCGGACCAATGGCGTCAGACACAACGTGGCACCAAATGCGATAAAAAATGAAAAACATACCCGTAAAAAAGTCAGTGTAGATATCATGAGATTGTTAGTTATACCGTAAAAGTCTTGTCTTTATAACCTGTTTTTGCCAGTACTAATAACACCCAGTGCTCCTAAAAAAAGAGAAAGCCCTAAGAGCCCTATGAGAGATAGGGTGTCATGGAAGCAAAAGATACCACATAAAATAGTGAGAGGAAGCCCTGTTAGTTTTAAAAAAGAAGCGATGCTAGCCGATGTATATTTAAAGCCCAGTGTCATCAGCCATTGGCCTAAAAATCCAAAGCCACTGAGGGTAAGCAGTGCAACCCATTGGCTCTGTGTGGGATGTGTAAAAACAACCAAGCAAGCTGGTAATGTTAGCAAAGTGCTCATGCCAAAAAAAGCGCCAATGATGGTGAGCGAGTCACAATGACGACGCAATTTTTTGATAGAAATGAGAGAGATAGCTGTTGTGATGGATGTGATTAGAGCCCATAAATCTCCCCACCCAATGCCATAGACAGTGGGGTTTAATAAGAGCCACAATCCCAAAAATAAGACAGGAATGCTCAACAAGGATAGAAGAGAGAGTCGTTCTTTGAAGAAAAAAAAAGACCCTAGGCATACCCACAGCGCACTCAATGATACGATCATATTGACACGGCTAAATAATCCGTATTTGAGGGATAAATATAGGGTCAGCATGGATAAAAATCCAAAAAATGATCGACTTATCAATGCCCGATAGTGAGCGGTGGGGAGATTTTTTTTTGTGACGATAAAGAATATGGCAATACCCAAAAACGGAAGCCCACATCGAAAAAGAATAATTTCAAAAATAGGTAACTGAGCACTCATGGATTTTGCCAAAGCATGGGAAGTGACAAAAGAGAGTTCGCCTGCTATCAAAAGGCAAAGGCCAAAATAATGGCTTTTAAAAAAATTTTCTGTCATCTACACTGCTCCATGTTTTGGTGACTGTCACAACCATCATGGAATAGATTTTTTTAGCTGACAAGGAGAGTGCCTGTGTCCATTTATGAAGAGTCGGTTCTGTTGCACCAACGATTGGGAGGTAAGTTGGAGATTCAGTCAAAAGTTCCTATTCAAAATCGCCATGATTTGTCGCTAGCCTATACACCTGGAGTGGCCCGTGTATGTGAAGAAATTGCCAAAGATGTGAGCAAAGCATATGAATTGACCATCAAAAAAAACATGGTGGCTGTTATTTCGGATGGCTCGGCTGTGTTGGGGCTTGGCAATATTGGGGCTCATGCAGCGATTCCTGTGATGGAGGGGAAGGCTGTTTTGTTTAAGGAATACGCGGGACTTGATGCATTTCCTATTTGTATTCAGACACAAAATACGATTGAAATCGTGAGTATTATTCGCAACATTGCACCTGTTTTTGCTGGTATTAATCTAGAAGATATCTCAGCGCCACGCTGTTTTGAAATCGAAATGGCCTTGCAAGATCTAGGGATACCTGTTTTTCATGATGATCAGCACGGCACAGCCATTGTGGTATTGGCTGCCATTATGAACGCAGCAAAAGTGGTCCAAAAAAACTTGTCAGAGATGACCATTGTGATCAATGGGAGTGGCGCTGCAGGTACCGCTATTGCAGAATTGTTGTTGTGTTGTGGGCATGATCCCTTGCTCCCTCATGCATTCAAAAACATTTTGGTTTGTGATGCAAAAGGCCTTTTATGTGATAGCAGGGATGACATCATCGAGTCTCCAGAAAAAATGCATTTGGCAATGAAAACCAATCGACATGGTATGCAAGGTTCTTTGCAAGAAGCGATGATAGGTGCCGATGTCTTTATCGGGGTGAGTGTTGGCAATGTGGTGACAGCAGAGATGATTGCACAGATGGCACCTCGTTCGATTGTATTGGCGATGGCCAATCCTACCCCTGAGATTATGCCGGATGAAGCCAAAAAAGGCGGGGCTTTTATTGTGGGTACTGGACGTAGTGATTTTCCAAATCAAGTCAACAATGTCTTGGCTTTTCCAGGTATTTTTAGAGGGGCTATCGATGCGAAGGCTAAAATTATTACCAAAAATATGAAGGTAGCAGCAGCATTGGCTTTGGCAGATAGTTTGCCCCATCCGACTGCAGAAGAAATTATTCCTTCTGTTTTAGACAAGTCCGTTGCGTTTAAAGTAGCCCGTGCAGTGGCAAAAGCATGGCAGAGTTAAAAAAAACTATTTTTGTGACGGGTGCTTCTGGCTGTATTGGAAGCTATGTCTTGGACTTTTTGTTGCAACGAGAGCAAGTGGATATTCATCTCTTGGTACGAGATCTCCAAAAAATACCGACTTCTGTGTCTCAGAATCCCCATGTTTTTATACATCTTGGTAGTTTGGAAACGATTGAGCAACAGGCGGATATTTTGTCCAAAACGACCCATTTGATTCATATTGCGACTGCGTGGGGGGACTCAGAAGAAGCCTCTCAGCTCAACATGGTCAAGACGTTGGAGATGTTTGATGCATGCAATCCCGCTATTCTTCAGAGAATTATCTATTTTTCTACAGCCAGTATTTTAGGTGCTGGCAATAAGGTGTTGGAGGAGGCACAGGGGTTGGGGACGGGGTATATTCGGTCCAAGTACCGTGCCTATATGGCGATTAAAAAGAGTGCGTGGGCCAATCGGGTTGTGACCATTTTTCCAACCCTTGTTTTTGGTGGGGATGCACATCATCCGTCGTCGCATATTAGCGGCGGGATTCTATCTAGTTTGGGATATGCAAAATGGATTCGATTTTTTTATATGGACGCTACATTTCATTTTATGCATGCCAAAGACATTGCTGCGATCACAGATTATGCATTGGATCATGAGCTTCCTTCCTCAGATCTGGTTGTTGGACAGGGGGTTCAGTATGGCCAAGATGTCATTAAATTGTTATGCCAATGGGCCCATGTTCCCATATGGTTTCAATTGAAAATAACGCCTTCTCTTGTGTTTGTCTTGGCCAAAATTTTTCGTGTAAACCTGTCTTCATGGGATCGGTTTTGTATTTCAAATCCTCATTTTAGCTACAATGTTGTGAGTCCAGATATGTTTGGATTGCCTGTGTCTTTTTTGACGTTAAAAGATATTTTAGAGGACATCAAACGGACGCATACTGCTTAAATGCCATCCATGAGGCTTCAAAAGTATTTGGCTCAGGCGGGTATTCTATCTAGACGGGAGGCAGAATTGGCCATCTCCAATGGGTGGATCATGGTCAATGGGATACCTGCTGTTGTGGGGCAACCTATCGATCCTGATACCGATCAGGTGGATTGGTCACAGGTGCTTTCTCGTACAAATCCTGGTGTTATTGCATTTCACAAACCAAGAGGGGTTGTGACCAATTGTCCTGTGGATGCAGAGATAGATATCCAGCAGCTCTTACCAAGTGAGTATCGTTCTTTTTCTAGTATTGGACGATTGGACAAAGAGTCGGAAGGGCTGATTTTGCTGACCAATAGTGGTGTGATTGCCAAACAAGCACTTCGACAAGACAATCCCCATTGGCGGGAATATCTGGTATGGACCAATCGGCCTATTACAACCGATTGTGTGTCTGAACTAGAAGCGGGGATGGTCATACTGGCTATGAAGGTAAGGCCCGTGCAGATTGATCTTTTGGGAGAACGATATTGCAAAATTCGGATGAATGAGGGTAAGAATCGTCAAATTCGGCGCATGATGCAGAAAGTAGGTCTAGGCGTTGTACGGTTAAAACGCATTGCGTTTGGACCTATTTTTTTGGACAATTTAAGCAAAGGAAAGTATCGAAAGCTTACCAATAAAGAGGTTAGGCTGTTGGAAGGCGAGGCTGGATATCCAGGGGGTTGAGTATGATGCTATCCAAGTCTTTGCTAGATCCTGCTCCCAATTCTTTAAATCGTCTGGCACTGGTTAATACATTATGCTCAAACGATCCGACAGAATCATTAAATGCTTTGTTGGCTGTTTCGAGTCCTTTTCCCATTCTATGAAGATGTTCAGAAAACTTTCCGATTCTTTCGTGCAGTTGTTTGCCCAATTGGCTTATTTTTTGAGCACTTTCTGTGACAGAGGCTTGTTTCCATCCATATTCTATGACCCGGAGCAGTCCCATTAAGGTGGTGGGTGTTGATAACAAAACACCTTTTTTTAGGCCATCTTCCACAAGGGTGGGATCTGCATCAACAGCGGCTCCAAAAAAAGATTCTCCAGGTATGAACATGATTACAAAATCAGGTGCTTGGTCAAATTGTTCCCAATATTTTTTTTCGGATAAGGCCCGCATGTGGGTGCGTATTTGGGTTGCATGGCGATTGAGGGCAATGGCGCGGGTCTCTTCAGAATTGGCAGATAAGGCATCTAGATACGCATCTAGTGCCACCTTTGCGTCCACGACAATTTCCCGTTTGGAGGGCATTCTGATGATGACATCTGGTCGGATTTTGCCATCGTCACTGTCTTTGCTCACTTGTTCATTAAAGTCACAATAATTGGACATGCCAGCCAATTCTACGACCCGCTTGAGGGTAATTTCGCCCCATCGTCCGCGCACTTGAGGTGTGCGAAGTGCGGATACGAGATTGGCGGTTTCTTTTTGAAGTTTGTCCTGAGATCCCAATAACCCTTTGATTTGTGTGTCCAAAGAAGCAGTAGATTCTTGACGGTTTTTTTCAAGGTGTTGGATATGGGTGTTTAGTAGGTGAAGTTTTTCGGCAATAGGATTGACCACACTTTCTTTTGCCAATGTTAAAAAAGAGTCGTTGTTGTTTTTTAAGCTGGTAGATGCGAGGGATTGAAACGTGTGCCCCAATTCTTGTAGGCGTTTTTTTTCTTCAGACAGTTGATGCGTCAACAGGGTGCGTTCTGTTTCGGCTTGTATTTTGCAACGGGACTCTTCAGCCAAGCGAGTCCGATAGTCGTTAAGAGCTATCTCAGAGAGGATGTTGGCTTTTTCCGTTGCCCGTTTGGTAGCAATCACCCACGCTAGAATTGTGAGCAAACATCCACAGATATAGGGGAGCCATAAGGTGAGCATGTTAATCAACGCGAGGGTTAAGAAGGGGGTACATGATATTTAGGGTACAGGATGGGTTAGGCGGAGGTCAAACTGAAAACGAGAGAAAAAAACAACATATGGAGAGGTCTATTGTTTAAGAAAATAGATTGCCTCAATTCTATTTAAAGTCTAGAAAGTTACTTCCAGATACGAGGCAGGTGGAGCTGATAAAAGTGATTCAAATCAAGTTTGTTATTTGCAGCTCTGTAGAGAGCTGTCGCAGAGCTAAGACGGACTTGAAGGAGCTTCTCACTATTTTTTTTGATACAAAAATCAAAAAAAAAATTATTCTCTGGATTTAATAGTACAGACTTTTTTTTACTAGATATTTGGACGTATACTAAGGAAGAACAGAATACAGTATGCCAGTACCTTATAGGTATTTTTAGGGAGCTTTTAATAAGTAAATAAATATGAAAAAAATAATCGCTATTTCTAATCATTCTAACCCATATTCTTTGAGCGTAACGATACTGGATATGCTTTATGTGGTGAGTCGCTTAAAAATTTTTGAATCTATGGGCACAGAAATAGGAGATCGAATAAAATGTATGTTAAACCCAAATCTTGGTAGCCAAGATGGGATTAACAATGGCAGGTTGGTATCCCTTATTGTGGCCAGTGGGCTAGAAGCAACCTTGTCGCAAGAACAGTTTAAAAAGGTGGTGGATGGTATTTTTCTAGCTTTGTTTGTTCTGGCTGTATGTTCTGGAGCCCTGGATATAGCATTTCCTATTTTGGCTACGGGTGTTTTTAGCAAGGTGATGGAGTCTGAGACGGTACAAAAAATGGAATCTAGCATGCTCTCTGATGCTACAAAAAAAGGACTAGAGGTTTTAGCCCCCCATATAAAAGAAGTAAAACGTTACTTAAAGTCTCTGGAGGGACTGATGCTCCTATGCTTCCTTTTTGAAAAATTTTATGACCAATACTAGGTCCCTTGTTCCTATAGAGGAGGTGAGGGATGCACCAGAAGTTGCCATCGAGATGGATGATCTCTTGTTGGATCGATGTGAAAAACATGGGGTGCCAGCACTTCGGTTTTGGGAATCTTCCACTTATTTTGTGGTGATGGGGCGTAGTGGCAAAGCCGAAGAAGAGGTGTGGACTCAAACCTGTATAGAAGACGGGGTCCCCATCTTAACCCGTTCGAGTGGTGGCGGGACGGTGTTGCAAGGGCCTGGATGCCTCAACTATGCCTTGGTATTGCCATTTGATTTTCATCCAGATTTTCACAGTATTTTGGGGACGACAGCTTGGGTGATGGATCGTATTCAACGTGCTATTGACCACCTGGTACCAGGCGTTGCGATCAAAGGGGTCTCAGATTTGGCTATGTTGAGAGACAATACATGGCTCAAAGTGTCTGGCAATGCACAGAGGCGGCGGTATAGATCATTTTTGTTTCATGGTACTTTTTTGCATCATTTTGATTTGGATAAAATCTCTACCTATCTGAAGTTGCCGTTAAGGCAGCCTCGCTACCGTCACTGTCGCACCCACCATGCGTTTGTTGCCAATCTTGATATCTCTGCAGATACGATTGTAAAATCATTTCTTGATTCAATTAAACTAAACTAGTACGATAACCGCTACTTATATGAAACTCACACGCTCAGCTGATTTTGCCATACGTATTGTTTTGTTTTTAGCCATGGAAGCAAAACCCTACACTATGCCAGAACTATCCTCAAAATTGGCAATTCCGTATAACAACTTGTCAAAATTGGTTCAGTATTTGGCCAAGGCCAGTATTTTGCAGACCAAACAAGGAAAAAATGGTGGGGTCCAGTTGCTTAAAGGCGGGGAAGT
>CAXNHA010000021.1:0-11809 GCA_964202165.1 Candidatus Marinamargulisbacteria bacterium
ATTAATATATATATTTAAAACTTTAACAAAAGAGACATTACTCCCTTTAATCGGAGTTTATATAGGCTATTTGCTCTCCCTAAGACAGCAAAAGAATTTTGTTCGCCAAAAAAAGATTGATAGCTTTATGAACTTTTTAGAAAAAATTCATTTTGAATTATTGGCAGACCCCAGTTTGAACGATTTGAAAAAGAGGGTTGCCCACAACTACTATTATAAGCTTCATTATGAAGCAATGCATATATTGCTGTATATAAAGAGAAAAGACATAGATAAATTTGAGAATTTGGTTGATGCTATTCAGAAATCATTAAGCTCTATTAAAGACGCCTCTGACGTATAAAAACTACACGATTTGAATACAGTATTTGGAGAAACGATGCCTAAACTTTATGGTTTGATCAAGAATAATTTTAAAGATTATAAATAAAAGCTTAACGTTGATCCCACCAGACTCTTAAAAACCCCATCGAGCCTATTTTCGTATGGCACTACCCTATTTTAGGAGATTGAGTTGGCTTAAATAAGGAAACAAAAATAGGGGCAGCTACAAAAATCGAAGAATAGGTGCCAATCAAAATACCCATAAATAAAATCAAAGAAAAGTCTCGAATGGTAGCTCCGCCAAATAGGAGGAGGCTAATAGTAACAATCAGTGTTGTCCCTACTGTCAACAACGTTCGGCTAAATGTTTGCACCAAGGATGTATTCACGATATGGGCTGTGGTATGAGAGGCTATGGATGTCATGTTTTCGCGAATACGGTCAAAGATAACCACGGTATCGTTCATTGAATACCCAATAATGGTGAGTAGGGCGGCTACAAATTCTACGTTGATTTCAAGATAGCATATGGATGCAAAACTAAGGATAAATAAAGCATCATGTAGCGTTGCAACCAGTGTGGCCACGCCAAATGCCCAATCAAATCGCCAGGTGATATAGGCCATAAGACCAACAGAAACCAAGACAACAATCCAAATCGAACGAAACTTTAACTCTTTGCCAATTGTTGGTCCGATAAAATCAACTTCCAATACATCACAGTGTCCAAAAGAGGCTTCCAATGCTTGACGAATCTGCTCATGATGGGAGCCTTCTGTTCGGCCTGTTTTAATAATAACCTCACCTGCATCAGAAATTTGGATTTCGCTGCTTTTTAAGCCAAACGGAGCTACAACTGATCGTATATCTTGAATAAACCTTGTACTGACTTGTTTGTGAACGGAGGAAGGAGACTGTCTCAATTGATGGGTTAGGCGATCAAATTTTAAGACCATCGTACTACCGCCAGAAAAATCAATTCCAAAGTTTAAAATAGGCTTGGATTCAAATGCACGAATGACCATGAATAAAAAACCGATGGCAATGAGCGATGTGGATAAGACAAGCCACAAATTTCGTTTTTCAACGATTTTCCAAGTATTCGTATTCATGTAGAGGGTCCTTTAAATAAGAGAGAACTTGCTTTTGGAGAGCTTTCCAACACCCATTCTATTAACACACGTGTGACCATGACGGATGTAAACATGCTGACAAGTACGCCTATACTTAGGGTGAGGGCAAATCCTCGAATACTCCCAGTTCCTAACCAAAATAATACAGTCGCTGCCAATAAGTTGGCTAGATTTGCATCCAATACAGTGATAAAAGCTCTCTGAAACCCTGTTTGGATAGACTGCAACAAGGGATATCCAGCCCGTCTTTCTTCTTTAATGCGTTCAAAAATAATAATGTTTGCATCCAGTGCAATGCCAAGTGACAAAATAAGACCGGCAATTCCTGTGAGAGTCAGTGTCGCTCCAAAGAGCTTTAGAACACTGATACATAAGAATGTATAAATGCCCAATGCAACACAGGCAAGTACGCCAGGGACTCTGTAGATACCAATCATAAACACACAAACGCCTATAAATCCAAGAATACCTGCCCATTTGCTTTTTTCAATAGAATCTTTTCCCAATGTGGGGCCTACCACTGTCTTGGATATAATTTTAACAGGGACAGGCAATGAGCCTGCTTTGAGTTTCATCACCAGTTCTCGCATCTCTTGTACGGTAAAATGACCGGATATTTGGGCTTTTCCGCCACCAATTGCTTCGTTGATTTGGGGAGCTGAGATCAATTTTTTATCCAATAAAATAGCCAGTGGCTTGCCGACATTTTTAGCGGTTGTCTGCCGAAATTTTTCTGTCCCCACTGCGTTAAACTCAATGCCAACCGCAGGTTGGCTGTAAGCATCGGTTGCGGGAAGAGCTGAGACCAGATCGGCACCTGTTAAGGCCGTATGTTTTAAGATAATGTAGCGCTCAGAGATGACACGGCCTTTATCGTCATAGGTTGATAGTTTGTCAATTCTAGCCTCTTCTCCTGCCAACAAAGCGAGCTTTTCTTTTGGCAAAGATGCCACCCCGTCAGGGGCCCATTCTGCTTCTACAAATTCCAGCAAAGCTGTTTCGCCAATGAGTTGAATCGCATGTTCTGGATTTTTGATGCCAGGAAGTTCTACAATCAATTGATAACGTCCTTTTCGGCGAATCACGGGTTCTGCTACACCCAGGCTATCAATTCTAGTTCGAATCACTTCTAGCGTGCCGGACAGCGCATCTTCATCCACAGGTTTTCCTGCCTTTTCTTGGCCTTCTAAGACCAGTCGAGTGCCACCTTGGAGGTCTAATCCCAATTGAATAGGCTTTTTATAAAAAACAATACCAGCCAACACAATCACCACACAAACAATGGCCCATTTTAACTGATTTTTAGAAGTAGCTGTCATGGCCTTATTATAAACGCATATGAGGGAAAAACAACACATCTCTAATAGAGGCACTGTCGGTGAGTAACATCACGACCCGATCTATACCTATGCCCAATCCACCTGTTGGAGGCATGCCATATTTAAGTGCTTCAACAAAGTCTTCGTCCATTTCATGGGCATCCTCAAATCCGGCTTGTTTTGCTTTCGCTTGATCCATAAATCTTTCGTGTTGATCAATGGGGTCATTGAGTTCTGAAAATGCATTGGCAATTTCCATGCCATTGATAATGAGCTCAAAGCGTTCTACAAGCTGAGGATTGTCCCGTTTGCGTTTTGCCAATGGAGAGGTTTCCCATGGATAATCGATGATAAAGGTAGGTTGGATGAGCATGGGCTCTACGAGTTTGTCATAAATGAATTGAATTAATTGTCCACGCAATGGTTTTTGAGACACATCTAGGCCCAATGATTTTGCTTTTTCAGTCAGAATACTGTTGTCAGAATCGCTAGGGACGTCCGCATATTCTTGAAGTGCCGCTGACAGAGTGAGCCTTCGAAATGGCATAGAAAAATCAATAGAAACACCTTGATAATCCAAGGTTGAAGCCCCTGTGATGGTGATGACCAGATGACGGATCATTTTTTCTGTTAGAGCCATCATGTCATGATAATCTGCGTAGGCTTGGTACAATTCCATCAATGTATACTCAGGGTTATGCTTGTACGAAACGCCTTCGTTTCTAAACACACGCCCTATCTCAAATATTTTTTCAAAGCCTCCTACAATCAACCGTTTGAGATGCAGTTCCAATGCGATTCTTAGGTAAAGATGTTGGTCTAATTCATTGTGAAATGTTTTGAACGGTCTAGCTGCAGCACCGCCATAAATGGAATGGAGGACAGGGGTTTCCACTTCCATAAATGAGTCTGCATGTAAAAACTGTCTTAGCTCAAACAAGATACGTGATCGTTGTTTAAACACAGCACGCACCTCTGGATTGGCAATCAAATCTACATAACGCTGGCGATACCGCAGTTCTTTGTCTTGCAGGCCATGGTATTTTTCGGGAAGGGGATGAAGTGATTTTGTCAACAACTCTATGGTGAGAATTTTTATACTCAATTCTCCTCTTTTTGAGCGAAACGGAATGCCCGTGATTCCTATAAAATCACCGACATCAAATCGAAGAAATCGGTTGTATACAACCTCTCCAAGCGTATCAATGTTGGCATAATATTGAATGCTGCCTGATTCATCTTGAATATTGCCAAATAAGGCTTTTCCATGGCCTCTTTTTGCCATGATGCGCCCGGCAATAGAGAGGGTGATTTCAACCGACTCATCTACTTGCAGATGACCATAAAGGGTAAGAATGGTGTGGATATCATGTGTTTTTTTGTAGGTGTGTGCGAAGGGCTCAATGCCTTCTTGTCGCAGATCTTGGACTTTTTGAAGTCTTATTTCTTGTTCGGTATGCATCTACTGCAAGGCCTCAAGGGCTTCTTCTTCAGATTCAAAAATCTGAATTTTTGAGGACATTTTTGTAATATCCAGTACACGTTTTACATCTTGAGTAGGGTTTAATAATACGAGTTTTCCTTTTTTTTGGGATGCTGTTTTATACCCTTCAAACAAGGCCCACAATCCAGATGAATCAATGTAGTTGATATAGCGCATGTCTAAGATAACGCGGATGTGTTCTTCTACAAACAAGTCATTGATTTCTTCAACAAACTGAGATTGGTTTTCAATGTCTAGCTCCATGTTTCCTTTTGGAAGATTGTCATCAGATAATTCGGCTCCAATTAAAATTTTAATGATATCCTTCTCGCAGATTACTTTATGGATTTTCATGTTGAACTCCTTTTGTTAGTTTTTTGCTTATGATTAATTCAGATCCTGGGCTGATACCTGAGGTGTACTCGACTTTGTCTACAAGAGAATGGATTAAAAAGATACCCAATCCAGATCCTTCTAGCTGATCCAAATGCTCTGCTCGACTTTTTGTGGTCTTTTTTTCGATGTCTGGGCCAAAATCTCTGATCTTAATATCGAGTCGATCTTCATAAACCAAAAATTTAAAGACGATTTCCTCGTCTAGACGGCCTTCATATGCATGTTCAATAATATTTGCATGGGCTTCGTTTAACGCCAATTTTATATTAAACACAGTGGATTCATCAAATCCCATTTCTGTGGCGATATTGTGGCATAAGTTGCGAATTTCTTTTACAGCTTGTTTTGTGCTGAGGACGGTTTTTTTTGTTGTTTTTAACGGGGTATTGTTTTTTTTGGAGACATCTATTTTTAGGGCAACCATTGTGAGGTCATCGTGTTGTTTGCTGAGATGGTAGAATGTTTTAAAATAAGCAGCAACCGTTCCTACAAAAGAGTCTGCATCAGATTGACTGGATTTTTTAAGGAGGTTTTTAAGCTGAATATGATCAAAACTGTCTTTTTTTTCATTTCTTGCTTCGATAACCCCATCAGTGAATAAGAGAATCCAGTCGTGGTCACTGAGTTGGATGCTTTTTTCTTCGTAGTTGCCGTTTTCCAGACTGCCTAGAGGAAATCCATCTGTGTCCAAATCGCTAAACTGACCTTTTGAAAAATACAAGGCTGGTTCATGGCCTGCGTTTGCGTAGGTGAAAACATTGGTGACCGGATTTAAAATACCATAAAAAAGAGGGACATATTTGCTAATCACACGGTCTCTAATCAGCAGTGTGTTGAGCTGGGTGAGCGCTTGTTTTGGAGATGAAATGGGGACCAAGTGGGTATGAAGGATACTTTTTAACATGGCCATAAACAAGCCTGCTGGAATGCCTTTGCCAACAATATCGGCAATGACAATACCAAGATTGCCATCTTGAAGTTTTATAAAATCATAATAATCGCCACCTATTACGCGAGCTGGCAACGAAATTGCACCCAAGCTTACCTTGCTTAGCTGGGGTAGGTGTTCGGGAAGTAGCTTGTTTTGAATTTCATTTGCTACGCGTAACTCTTGTTCGAGTTTTTGTTTTTCCAATGTTTCTTGATACAAAAAAGCATTGCGAATGGCAGTGCCAATCAAGGGTGTGATGGTTGCTATTGTTGTGACATCATCTTCTGCGATTCGTCTGTCTAAGTCTTCTGCTTTTCTAGCCAAGTGGACAATACCAATGAAGTCATTTTTTGCCATAATTGGCATACAGACATACTCTTCTAAAGCGACTTTTGAATAGGAATGGACATTGGGGCTGTTGCGGTAATTTTCAATAAAAACCAATTGTTGGTTATCGATCACATACTTGACAATGGGCTGACCATTTTTGAATCGGTAGCTATTAAAAATCTTGTCTGGAAAATTGGAGTGTACTTTTGTCACAAAAACACCTTCTTGAAGCACTTGAATAGCACCTGTTTCTACATTGGCAACCCCGAGTATAAATTCTAAGACAACGGTCAATAAATCGTCCAAATCAGCACTAAACGATTTTATGATCATATTGAGCCTAGAGATGACTTCCAAACGTCTGGAATTAATCCGATTGGTATGGTGGGATTTTGTGGCATCTCGGAGAACAATCACGGTTCCTATTTTATGCTGTTCGGTATCGTTGACTTTGGTGATGTCAAGCAAAAGAATCTGATTTTTGTAAGGGACTTCATAGCTGGATATGTTTTTTCCATCTTGGATACATCGGTGAACGAGGGTCTCTATCTCTAGCTTCTTAAACGTTTGCCAGATATCTTCTAAGAGTACTTTTGTATTGTCTTCGTAGGCTAATAACTTTTTTGCAGCGGGATTGATAAACTCTAGTGTGGATTCTACGCCTAGCATGATAATGCCTTCGTTCATCGATTTTAGGAGAGCACTCACCTTGGATTTTTCTATTTTTCGCATCATCTTGAGTCGCCCCAAATGGGAGGCCAATTGGTTGGCCATTGTGTGTAAAAATGTGAGGTCATTTTTTGAGAAAGATGTCTTTTCTATCGAGCACATATTGAGCATTCCCAATAATTCTTCTTTGAATAAAATGGGAATATTGGCAAAGGATTGGATTATGATATCGGATGACGGTGTGCTGTTTGACCGGATATGGTATCCCATGGTGACTCTGACGCGGTTGATATCCAATTTTCTTTTTAAAAAAGGCATGCAAGCGGCCAAGACATTTGCGTGTGCTTTTTTGACAAACTCCGATTCTACGGGGGTGTTGATTCGGGTGATGATCTCTCCTCCAGTGACAAAATCCACTAAAAATACGGCGCCCACATCAAATTTGAGAACCTTGTAAATGGCTTCCATGCCCAAGGCTACAACCTGCGAATAACTCAGGGAGTGGCTCAACGCATTGGAGGTGTCATACAAAACCGTTAATTCCAACAACCGACGATCTAGATCGCGCATGTCTTGCTGAATGCGTTGTTTTAAGCTGTGTTTTTCTGCAACGAGTAACTCAATTTTTTGGTGGATACTCACGTTGTCCAGTGCACACCCCATCTTGTGGACAAGTGTCATGAGATGGGGAAGCTGGGTGCGTATTTTTTTTTCTGTTAAGAGACGTTTATCTGCCCATTCTTGAAGCCTTACGAGACCCAACATGTAGCGCTCTTCTGATAAAATTGGGATAAACAATTGATCGCGACAATGCCAGCTGTAGTGGTTGCAATCCTGTCTTAATTGATCAGGATCCGTGTGAATCCAGTGGGTTCTGTCGTCAATATACCAGTGGGGAATAGCCTGATCTGCTGTAGCGAAGAGTGCCCATTCTTTTGTTTGCTCTACAATCCATTGGATTTCTTTTTCTGAAATTGTGTGATGAACGTAGGATGTTTTGGTAGTAGATGTCGGATCATAAAGAATGATGTCGCTATCTCTGTATCCAAAGACAGTTGCCAATCCATTCTTTAACAACCGGACAAGCTCTTCTGCTGATTGCCCTTTTTCTGAAAACGATTTGCAACATATATCTAGTTTTCGTTTTGAAAATTTAGGGCGTAACGGTAAGGGAGGCATCACATGACATGGGCAGGTAATTTGAAAATAGTGTCAATGGTCGATAAGACTTCTTCAACGTCAAAAGGCTTGTAAATCACCCCATAAGCACCCAACTCATAGGCATCTTTTAGAAGACTATCGACACCAAACCCTGTCATCATCATGACCAATTGGTTGGGGCACAAGGCCTGAATTTTTTTGAAGGTCTCGATTCCCGTCATTTTACTCATTTTAATATCTAGAAAAATCAAATGAATTTTTTTTCCAGATGCCAAGATGTCCAAGCACTCTTCTCCAGAATTTGCGATCAACGCTTCATAGCCGGCTTGTTGCAAAATAAATTCAAAAATAGATAGTATGGATTTTTCGTCGTCTACAACAAGGATTGTTTTTGATTTTGACATTGGAAATTTATTTAAACAAATTTAGTAGGTTTCGTCCACTTCCCAATCTTTTGGAGAATGAAGAATGCGGTAAAAACAAGATTTTCTAAAATGGCCGTTTTTATTTTGGGTATGACAAGCGCCTTTGCTTTTTGGGGTGACGCGATAGAGCAAGGCATTGTTTTCGCAATTGATTCGAATCTCCACGATTTGTAAAAAATTGCCAGAGGTAGCTCCCTTAATCCAGAGTTCGTTACGGGATGTGCTCCAAAAAGTAGCAATTTTATGAACAAAGCTATGGTGCAGGGCTTCTTTGTTGGCGTATGCGAGAATCAAAACCTCTCCTGTTTTGGCATCTTGCGCGACAACAGGGATAACGGCGTGATTTCCTAGGGCAATATGGGCAAGTTTTTCAAAATCGATATTCCGGTCGTTCATACTTTTGGTACTGAAAATGAAATGTTTTTTTCGACACTATCTTTTTGGTAGATGTTTGTGACGAGACAATGGGCTTGAATTTTTGCAACAACGGCATCCACGATAGCACGAGGAACAGAGGCGCCTGAACTGATGCCAATGGTTGATTTTCCTTCCAGCCAATTGATGTTTAGTTCATGCTCGGTATCAATGATTTCGGAGAGAACACCCTGTGCGAGAGCTGTTTCTTTAAGACGGTTGCTATTGGAACTATGAGGGGATCCACAAATAAGGATCAAGTCGCAAAATTGGGCAAGTTCGATCACAGCATTTTGTCTGTTTTGGGTAGCAAAACAGATATCTTCTTTGGGTGGAAATAGGATGTTGGGATATTTTTCTTTGAGTTTTTTGATGAGTACTGCCGTGTCCGTTACAGAAAGGGTGGTTTGGGTCAAACAACCTATGGGTTGCTCTGGGTCGAGTTGCAAGGCGTCTATATCCCCATCAGTCTCAATAACATGGAGCAAGTCTGGGCGGACAAATCCAGCGGTGCCTACCAATTCTTGGTGCCCCTTATGCCCAATCAAAATGGTTTGGATATTCTTTTTTGAAAACGCAGTTGCTTCTCGGTGAACTTTGGTGACCAATGGACACGTGGCGTCAATAAAAATAAGATGTCGTTCTTGAGCTTCTTCATAAATGTTTGGAGCAACCCCATGGGCACTAAAAATGACTTTTCCACCTTCTGGTACTTCTGATAATTCTTCAATAAACACCACTCCGATAGCTTCAAAATCAGCAATCACTTTTGTATTGTGAACAATATGATGACGGACATAAATGGGAGGTCCGTATTTGGCAATGGCACGGTTGACCACTTCAATTGCACTGGATACGCCGGCGCAAAATCCTTGGGTGTGAGCCAGATGAATGTCCATCTTCAGAAAATGATTAAGCTTAAACATAACCCCAGTTCTTTCTTAGGTGTTTGAGTTTGGTCATGGATGGAGGCGTTGGCAATGGATCAAACTTCAGTTTATCTTGAAATTGAGACCACGTATACGATCGCTTTTGAGAACGCCTGTATATGAGTGCTTAGCATATTTGCCATCGACCTTCTTTCTTGCCCCCAATACGCTTGATTATGCCTTTGACTTTGAGCTTATTTGTATTGTAACGAACCCCATCTTCACTTAGGCCCAGTTTTAGCGCAATTTCTTTTTGTGTGATGAGCGAATTTTTTTGAATTAATCTAAGGATAGATTGTTCTGAAGTAGAGAGTTCCTTACCGGTAGTCTTAAGTTCGATATCATGAGGTTCATCCGTAAATGAGGGCCTATCGAAAGCCGTAATAAAGGTGTTGGCTACTTTGACCAAATTACACCCTTCTGTTGACGTGACCTTTGAATAACGCTAGCTTTTCCAATACATTTTCTGGTGTATCCCATGACAATTTGGACAATCCCACAAAATGTTTGATTTTAGCTTCGTCCAAATCGGCTAATGTAACGTGAGGATATTCACCTTGTGAAGGATGTCCAGAAAACCCGTTTGATTTTGGCATCGTTCCAACCAGAAATGATACGGGACAACGCCCATACACATCCTACTGAAACGACCAGTCTCGCCCCTACCATGATCGCTATATTTCCCCCAATCAACGCTAAGATCAAGGTGTCTTCAATGAGGCTATGACAGAGGCTAAGAAAAGCCAGAGACAATAAAATATCCCTCGGGCCTATTCGCCCAGACTGAATTTCTTTGATCATCAGCGATCCACCGTAAGCAAGGCCTAGAAGCAAGCCGATTAAGGTAAGAGGGGCGGCTTCTTCTGAGAGTCCAATGATTGATAAGGCGGGCGCTAGAATTTTTTTGATGAGAGAGATCACCCCAATTTTTTCCAGTATAGACAGGGTGATAACCAGAAAAAAAATGATGAGGCCTACCTTGATAAGGTTGTTTAGTTGAACTTGAAGCCATCCTGTCCAACTCAGATCTACGGGCCTGGCTTTCCAGACAATATGAGAGGGATCTTGTAAGAGATGTCTTACACTTAAAAATAGATGGAGGCTTTTGGCAAATATAAGGGCCCCGCCAACACGCCATAAGATAGAAAAAAGTATTTTTGGCCCTGCTTTTTGAACAATTTTTAATTCGATGGGTAGCACATGAGCTATTAAAATCAGCGTACATAGGATCGTTGCTTGGGCACTGGTCAATGACAAAGATGTTGCCAGTTCTACATAGATAACGATAGCGGGATAGATACTGCCAAATAGCGCTGTTAGCCACACCAACCCTAGTGTGGCAGGTAACCCTACAAAATGCATAACAGGCGATATCCATGTCGTGAGATACGTCAATCCCCCGATGATAGTCACTATCTTAATGGCACATGCGGTGGGGATCATGATTTTTATGACAAAAAACCATGCTCTTAAGCTGTCATATCCAACTTGTTTAATCCAAGGCCATATTGTCATGTTTGGTAGTGTACTATTAAACAAAATGGGTGCAACATACTCTTCAGACAGGGTTGGTCAACAAACATCCAAAAAAGGAGGCCCAGAAATGACTCAATCAAAACACGTGATGCTGGTCAATCAATTTGCATGGATTGGTTTTTGTTTATGCTGGCCATTTATTGGTTTTTTTTTCTACATTCATTTGGCCAAAATTGGCTGGCTGGCATTGGGTATCAACTTTATTTATTTGATTGTCCTGTGCCTCAATTATGTTAAGCGGTATTCATTGGCAAAATTCTTACTGATCGGTGTACCCCTTTTAGGGATTTTAGTGGTTAGTTATGTATTTGGAAACGTCGCTTATTTTCACTTGTTTTCATTTACAGCCTTGGCGATTATTCCGCTTGTATTTTCAATATCTGAAGCCCTATTTTCTTATATCACTGCTACATGGGTCATAGGCATATTCCTGTGTATAGAATTCTTGCCTTATTTTAACCATGCCATTTTTGATATCCCTTCATTTCACCTGCAATTGCTTCAATTTGGCTGTTGTGTCATGAGTATGGCACTTACTATTTATTTTATCCGCATTTATATCAACAAAACGGTTGCATTAGAAGATGAATTGATTAAAACAAATCGGACGCAAGAGGGTTTGATTATTAAGTTAAAATTATTGACCTCTTATATCGCACATGAACTCAAAAATCCCTTGGCCATGCTCCAAGGAGGTGCAAAACTGGCGTATAAACACTTTGATGACAAGCAACGGGCAAAACAATATGCAGAGATTGT
>CAXNHA010000022.1:0-11660 GCA_964202165.1 Candidatus Marinamargulisbacteria bacterium
TTTTGTATGCAATAATCCCCTGCTTCACGTCTTCTTTATTTGGAAGACCGAGATGCTCTTTGGGGGTAACATAACACAACATAGCCGTACCAAACCAACCGATCATAGCAGCGCCAATAGCAGAGGTCATATGATCGTAGCCAGGTGCAATATCTGTTGTTAGTGGGCCCAAGGTATAAAAAGGAGCCTCATGGCACAGCGTCAGTTGCTTATCCATATTCTCTTTAATGAGATGCATAGGAACATGGCCAGGACCTTCTATCATCACTTGAACATCTTGCTTCCAAGCCAATTTGGTCAGCTCCCCCAGCGTCTGAAGTTCTGCAAATTGCGCCTCGTCATTGGCATCATAAATACTACCAGGCCTCAATCCATCCCCTAAGCTAAAACTAACATCATACTGCCTCATAATGTCGCAAATATCTTCAAAATGCGTGTATAAAAAATTTTCTTTGTGATGTGCCAAACACCATTTGGCCATAATAGACCCACCTCTAGACACAATACCTGTCATTCGCTGAGCCGTCATAGGAATATATCGCAACAAAACCCCAGCATGGATGGTAAAATAGTCAACACCCTGCTCTGCCTGCTCTATCAATGTATCCTTGAACAATGCCCATGTAAGCTCCTCTGCCTTACCATGAACCTTCTCCAACGCCTGATAAATGGGAACCGTCCCAATAGGAACGGGTGAATTTCGAATAATCCACTCCCTGGTTTCGTGAATATGCTTACCTGTGGACAGGTCCATCACTGTATCTGCACCCCATCGAATAGCCCAAGTCATTTTTTCAATTTCTTCTGCAATACCAGATCTAATAGCAGAATTACCGATATTGGCATTTATCTTGACTAAAAAATTTCTCCCAATAATCATGGGCTCAAGCTCTGGATGATTGATATTCGCCGGTATAATCGCACGCCCCGATGCAACTTCGTTGAGAACAAACTCTGGGGTTCTATTTTCACGAATAGCCACAAATTCCATCTCGGCAGTTAGGATCCCTTTGCGGGCATAATGCAGTTGAGACACATTGGCACCAGATGCTGCACGGCGTGGTTTTGTTAAAATTGGAAATCGAATCGTATCCAGCTTGGGATCAACTTCTCTAAACGCACGATAGGTAGAACTGCTACATGATAAGGCCTCCGTATCGCCACGAGCCGAGATATGAGTCTCTCGTTGGTGAGGAAGCCCTTTCGAAAAATCACACACATAGGCATGATCCGTATAAGGCCCAGAGCTATCATACAAAGAAACGGGTGGATTTGGAGTTATACGTTGATCGGGCTCTATCGTATCTGATAGAGAAACTTCTCTAAAGGGAACACAAAGCTCGGGAAATATCTGCCCTTGAACATATTTTTTTGTAGAATTTGGAAAAGAATCGTAATAACTCATACTCGCCTCACTATATCAAGATACCGTCGCATGTCCAATGCAAAAAAAAAAGCCGTGCAAAAATTGCACGGCTTTCTCCACACCCCGTAAAAAAGAAAACCCTAGAACAAATAGGTAACACCCAATAGGTACTGCCCAAACACAGTTGTCGTATTTACCGCTGTAGCGCCAGCTATTTTGAATTTTATACTCTCTACAGAAACA
This sequence comes from Candidatus Marinamargulisbacteria bacterium, assembly GCA_964202165.1. Classification (GTDB taxonomy): domain Bacteria; phylum Margulisbacteria; class Marinamargulisbacteria; order SXXA01; family JAHFDB01; genus CAXNHA01. Next base: position 1,610 of record CAXNHA010000022.1, read on the forward strand.
GGAACCAACTTGGCATCTAACAACACGTTGTTGGCCAATTCTTTTTGAATACCAACAGTGATACCCGCTGTATAAGAGGAGTCAATATCCATACCACCAAACTTCCCTGAAGTCATCTTGTAAAAAGCACCGTAGGTCAAAGAAGAACTCTGATCTAGAGCTGTTTTTAGGCTACCAGAAATTCCAAATGCCGTCAGGTCACTTTTATTAGCTAGGTCATTGGAAATATAGGAACCAAAAATACTCACATCATATGATCTTGTAAAAACACCTGCTTGCAAACTCGTAGCAACATCTAAAACAAGTCCTCCTACTCCATGTATAACAACTCCTCCTACTCCATAACGCATAGAATCAGTAAGAGTAGCTGAAAACACCGAAGAAGTCATCGCAACAAAAACACACACAGCACCCATCAATACTTTGGCCTTTTTCATATCCTACAAACCCTTTCTTAATTAACGAATTTTTATAACTCTACCGAAACAGTCGATTTTTTGTCAACAAATTGTCAAAATAACACGTATCCGTATAAACTGACTTTTTTATTACCAGAAAGGAATTTGTACAATGGGTGGCATTGGCTCTGCACAATCTATGTTGGACATCCAGGAACAACAGCGTCTGCAACAACTCCTGATGAAAGGCGGCACCAAAGGTGCTCGAAAAAAAACAGCTACCGTAAAAATGCAACGTCTATCCGGAAAACAAGCACTCCCTAATATGGATAAAATGAATCAGATTCTTCAACAAACAGGGCTTGATAAAACCAGCAAACTTGATCTTCAAAAACTCCAAACACAAGATGTGACAAAACTCATCGGTCTTCTTCAGCAAGCAGGTATCCCCGAAGAAAAAATGGCGCTTCTGATCAAACTAGATAAATCAAAAGGAAAAAAAGGGAAATCTGCACTGGAAGAACTCTTGGAAGAATTTGAAAAGAAAAAATATCCTTTTTCTGATTTTAAAGACGAAGACCTGGCCAATTGGGCCGAAAGATGGCTCTCTCAAAACAAAGACGAGTCTTCTCCTAAAGACCAGGACACATCCGAGAATACATCTGAAGAAAATGAGTCTAATGCTCCTCTTCTGTTTGAAAGCCCTATCCAAAAGCTCTTTTACCCAAACTGGAGTCTAAGTGATGCCACATCTCCCAACACAAGCTCTGCGTCCGACATTTTTTCCCTATTTGAGCAACTAGATGACCAAATCGAACGCTCTCAACACGTGTTGCAGAAAATATTTGACTCCTACCTCAGACTTCAACATCCAAAAAAACTAAAAACTCCCTTGAAACAAATCTCGACATCTCAGGTACGGTATGCCATTGCCCGATTGGACAAATCAATTGGTGCTTTATCCGACTGGATTTTGAGCAAGAAAAATGGGGATAAATTTTTAAACAATCTTAAAAAATTACAAGCCCAAACTATGATACTAACCGATATGGCGCCGATCCAAGATGCTGTGGCATTGCTAACAGAATTGATGATCATGGGCCGAGATCTCGTCAAAAAATCTCCAAAAAAAACGGACAGCTAGACCAAGTGGCCAGAGGCGCGTAATGCTTCCGAAATCCATTGATAGGTAAGTGCTAGCCCATTTTCAAGGGATCGTTCAGGCTCCCAATTCAATACCTTCCTCAGAAGCGTATTATCACTGTTGCGTCCACGTACACCTTGTGGTTTTGTCAGATCATGACGTGTTATGACTCTTTTGCCAGCAATTTTAGAAACAATATCCACCAATTCATTAATCGAAATCATACGGTCTTGACCCAAATTAAGGGGCTCATAAAAATCAGATTGCATCAACCGGTACAATCCCTCAACGCAGTCGTCGATATAACAATACGATCGGGTTTGTAAGCCATCTCCCCACACTTCAATTTCGTCTCCGTCCTTGGCCAAAGCCACTTTTCGACAAATAGCAGCTGGCGATTTTTCTCGTCCCCCATCATAGGTTCCAAGAGGACCAAAGATATTATGAAACCTCACAATATGGGTGAGCAGTCCATAATCTTCCCTGTAATGGCGACAAACACGCTCCATATACAATTTTTCCCATCCATATCCATCTTCAGCATCAGCAGGATAAGCATCCTCTTCTTTGAGAGGAGCAACATTTGGACTCTTTTGCTTGTACCCAGGATAAATACAAGCCGAAGAAGTGAATAAGAATTTTTGAACACCATTCAACCGAGAAGCTTCTATCATGTGCAAATTGATTAACGAACTGTCATGAACGATCTCTGCTTTGTGGGTTTCAATAAACCCAATACCTCCCATATTGGCAGCCAAATTATAGACAAGCTCTATATTTTTTGTCGCCTGCAGACACGTTTCCCACCGACGCAAATCAAGCAATTCAAATTCATCTGCGGGAGTTTGTTCATATTCGGGACGTACCAGATCGACGCCTCTTACCCAATATCCCTTTGCTTTTAAATATCTCACCAGATGATGTCCAATAAACCCACCTGCACCCGTTACCAAAACACGCTTTTGATTCATACCGCTATTCCTTAAAAATTTTGATAAAAAAGTGTACGGATGATACCATGGATTGCCGTTTACGTTCAAGAAATCTACGTAATCCATGGAGACGCCACATGACGCAACCTGTCCCTCTTCTTGATTTGCAGGCCCACTACAACCCCATTGAGGACGCTGTTTTAGGTGCCATCCAAGAGTTATTTAAAAGCAAGCAGTTTATTTTAGGAAAACCCGTTGAAGACTTGGAAAAAGCCATTTGTCACTATTGCGATTGTACCTATTCCGTAGGCGTATCATCTGGCACAGACGCAATTCTCATGGCATTGATGGCCTTAAAAATTAACCCGGGAGATGAGATTATCACCTCTCCTTTTACATTTTTTGCAACAGCAGGATGCATCTCACGTATTGGAGCCAAACCTGTATTTGTAGACATTGATCCTTGTACCTACACCATCGATCCGCTTCAGATTGAAGCAGCCATCACCGCTCGCACAAAAGCCATTATGCCTGTTCATTTGTTTGGACAAATGGCCGACATGGATCCCATCATGGCTATTGCAAAACGCCACAACTTAGCTGTTATCGAAGATGCCTCACAAGCTATTGGCAGTACCTATACATCTCGAGAAGGTAAAACATACAAAGCAGGAACCATGGGAACTGCAGGATGTTTTTCTTATTTTCCATCTAAAAATCTAGGGTGTTGTGGCGATGGAGGCCATATTGTCTGCAATGACCCTGCTTTAGCCGAACACCTATTTTTAATTCGAAACCATGGCGCAAAAGAACGTTATTTTCATGATGTGGTTGGTGGTAATTTTAGACTAGATGCCATCCAAGCTGCCATCTTACTTGTCAAATTACCCTATCTAGAACAACAACATCACCTGCGTCAGACAAATGCTGCTTATTACGACCAGCACTTGGAAAAATCGATTCAAAAACCAATCGTCAAACCCTACGGGCGCATGATCTACAACCAATACACCCTTCGGGTACAAAACCGAGCGTCCTTGCAAGCAACCTTAACAGAGCATCACATAGGACATGCTATCTACTACCCGCTCCCTCTTCATCTACAGGCTTGTTTTGCCTATTTAGGGTACCGTGAGGGTGATTTTCCCCACACAGAAAAGGCCACACAAGAGGTATTGTCTATCCCCATCTATGCTGAGCTGACCGTCCCTCAAAAAGAATCTGTTGTATCGGTAATCAACCAATGGCACAAAAACCAATAACCCTATCCATTGTAATACCGTGCTTCAATGAGGTCGCAACCATTGCATCTCTGATTCAAACTGTTTTGGACAGCCCCTATCCTCACAAAGAGATCATCGTGGTAGACGATGCCTCCACAGATGGATCGTATGAGATACTTAAAGAAATAGAGCCGTCGTTATCCAGACTGATTCGTCATGCTCGCAATCAAGGAAAAGGAGCCTCCTTACGAACAGGCATCCAACAAGCAACCGGTGACATTGTCTTAATCCAAGACGCAGACCTAGAATACAATCCTCAAGAATACGACACGCTCATCTCACCCATTCTTCAAGGCAAGGCAGATGTGGTATATGGATCCCGTTTTATAGGGGATAAACCTCACCGGGTGGCCTATTTTTGGCACCGTATCGGCAATGGAGCCCTCACGTTGTTGTCCAACATGTGCACCAACCTCAACCTCACAGACATGGAGGTGTGCTACAAAGCATTCAAACGCGAGATGATCCAGTCCATTCGTATTGAAGAAAATCGATTTGGATGTGAACCAGAAATAACTGCCAAACTAGCAAAAAAAAAACTATCGCATCTACGAAGTCGGCATCTCATATGACGGACGTACCTATGAAGAAGGAAAAAAAGTCAGCTGGAAAGATGGCTGTAGGGCCCTATACTGCATCTTAAAGTATTAGCTTGGACATTATGATTTTTGTGATGTTTAGATCCTCATGACATCGGGCATGGATTAAGACAGGGGAACTGGGGATCTTCTAGATAAAAAGCCCTGAACCAAGACAGGTGCAGGGCTATTCATCGTCGGTTCTTTTTTACATACTCCAACCCTGACTTAATGGGGTGCAACGCTTCAAGTTCTTGAATTAATTTTTTTTCCTTGGATGACAAAGATTTTGGAAAAACAGCATTGACACGCACATGCTGGTCTCCACGCCCATGTCCTCGCAATGAAACGATCCCTTTTCCTTTTAGGCGCAAAATTGTATGGGGTTGTGTACCGGATGGAATCGTGAGTTTTGCCTTGCCATCCAAAGTTGGGACATCCAATTCAGTACCCAGCAACAATGCTGTAAACGGCAAATCAAGCTCAATATACACATCCTGATTATCCCGCTGAAAATGAGGATGGGCTGCTAAAGAAATAAACACATACAAATCTCCTACGCCTCCCCCGCCTTCTCCCCAATTGCCTTCCCCTGACACCCGAAGCTTGTTACCTTGATCCACACCTGCAGGAATATCTATTCTGATTTTTTTGCGTTTCTTTTCCAAGCCTTTTCCATGGCAAAGCAGGCAGGGATTTTTGATGAGTTGACCAGACCCTGAACAATGATGACAGGTAGTGACTTGAGAAAAATTTCCCAGCATGGTTTGTTGGACCATTCGAATTTGCCCACTACCTTGGCAATGCGAACAGGTGATCTTGGATGTTCCCGGCTGAGCACCTGCCCCTTCACACCTAGAACATTTTTCCAAATGAAAAATATCAATATCCTTGGACAATCCAGAGGCTGCCTCCTCAAGCTTGAGCTCTAGATCGTATCGAAGATCTTCTCCTTGTCTAGCACTGCTAGACGCCCCGTCTCGCCGTCGCCCCCCTCCAAAAAATGTATCAAAAATACTGTCAAAAGAATCCGCCGAAAACCCCTCAAAACCACCTGCCCCAGAGCCCGAGGGCCCATGGTCATTGACCGAACCAAATTGATCATACTGAGCTTTTTTTTGAGAATTAGATAAGATGTCATAGGCATGTTGCACCTTCTTAAACATCTCATCTGCCCCAGAGGCTTTGTTTACATCGGGATGGTATTTTCTGGCCAATTGGCGGTAGGCTTTTTTGATATCAGCCTCAGACGCATCCCGAGAAACTCCCAAAACCTTATACAGATCCTCTGACATCAGTTTTTGTCATCCACTTCTTTAAAGTCTGCATCTACCACCGTATCTTCAGGGGGTTTTTTGTCATCTGTATCTGGAGAAGCTTGTGGGTCTTGAGCCGTTGCATCCCCGGCTTTGTACAGCTCTGTAGACACTTCAAAAACAACGGTCTGACATTTTTCAGTTTCAGCTTTTAAGACAGCGGCATCTTCGGAGGAAAGTACTTTTTTTAACTCCTCAATAGCTGCGGTCAGTTTTGTTTTTTGATCTTCTGTCAATTTGGCTTCATTTTCTTTGAGCAATTTTTCAGAAGAATAGACCAACGAATCTGCTTGGTTATGTGCATCGGCAAACTCTTTTTTCTTTTTATCTTCTTCTGCATGCAACTCAGCATCTTGCTTCATTTTTTCGATATCTTCTTTGGACAACCCAGAAGAAGCCGTAATGGTAATTTTCTGCTCTTTGCCAGTTCCTTTATCTTTTGCTTTTACATTGACAATCCCATTTGAATCAATATCAAATGTGACTTCTATTTGTGGAACGCCTCGGGGAGCGGGGGCTACCCCTTCCAAGACAAATCGACCCAAGCTACGGTTGCCAGAAGCGATATCTCTTTCTCCTTGTAAAATATGAATTTCAACGCTGGTTTGCCCATCTGCTGCAGTAGAGAAAACCTGGCTTTTGGAGGTAGGGATGGTGCTATTGCGTTCAATAAGTTTGGTACAAACCCCACCCATTGTTTCAATACCAAGAGACAAGGGCGTAACATCCAACAAAACCACATCTTTGACATCTCCGGCTAAAATAGCGCCTTGAATCGCCGCCCCAATTGCCACTACCTCATCTGGATTAACGCCCTTATGCGGGTCTCTCTTAAAAAAGGCTTTTACGGCTTCTTGAATTGCCGGAATACGGGTAGTACCTCCCACAAGGATGACCTCATGAATCTCATCAACGCTTAGGCCTGCGTCTTGCAATGCCTTTTTACACGGCTCCAAAGATCGCTTAATGAGCGGATCAATCATTTGTTCAAATTTTGCACGAGACAAGTTCACATTCAAATGCTTTGGCCCTGAAGCATCTGCTGTGATAAAAGGCAAATTAATATCTGTTGTGATGGCAGATGACAGCTCTACCTTGGCTTTTTCTGCAGCTTCTTTAAGCCGTTGCAACGCCATTTGATCCTTACTGAGATCAATACCTTGTTCTTTTTTAAATACATCTGCCAACCAATCTATAATCAGCTGATCGATATCATCTCCACCAAGCTCCGTATCCCCATTGGTAGATTTGACTTCAAAAACACCATCTCCTATCTCCAGAATAGAGATATCAAATGTTCCTCCGCCAAAGTCATAAACTGCTATTTTTTCATCACTATGTTTGTCCAATCCATATGCCAATGCAGCTGCTGTAGGTTCGTTGATAATCCGTAAGACCTCTAGGCCTGCGATCTCACCTGCATCTTTGGTGGCTTTGCGTTGCCCATCATTAAAATAAGCAGGTACGGTAATAACAGCTTGTTTGACTTCTTCACCAAGATAGGCCTCCGCGTCTGCTTTGATCTTCTGAAGGACCATTGCTGATATTTCGGGAGGAGAAAATAATTTTCCATCCAACCCCTTAATCACAATATGCCCTTTTTCTTCTGTAAGATCGTAGGGTAATTTTGCTTTTATTTCCTTTAAAGATCTTCCAATCAGTCGTTTTGCTGAAAAAAATGTAAATTTGGGATTGGTTACCGACTGACGTTTGGCAGCTTGTCCCACCAATTTTTCACCTGATTTTGTAAAGGCAACAATCGAAGGGGTTGTACGCGCACCTTCTGCATTTTCAATAACTTTTGGATCTTTTCCTTCTAATACTGCCACACACGAATTTGTTGTTCCTAAATCTATCCCTATAATTTTAGCCATGTCTCACGTTCTCCTTATATAAAAAATTATATCGATATCACAATCATACTGGGCCGAATCACACGATCATACAATTTGTACCCTTTTTGCATCTCCCGAACAACCATCGAAGAGGGTAACCCTTCCACAGCTTCTTCCATAACCGCTTGGTGAAGATTGGGATCAAAAGGTTGTTTGTCTGTATCAATGGCCTCAACTCCCAATTTTTCCAAAATGGTATAAAACTGTTTTTGAATCATCAAAAACCCATTCAACTGCTCTGAAACCTCCTCCCCCAAATAAGCACATGCTCGGTCAAAGCTATCCAATACAGGCAACAATGCCAAGATGGCTTTTTCATGGGCAAATTTTTTGAATGTTTCCACCTCCTGATCTTTGCGTCGCTTAAAATTTTCCAATTCTGCCATAGCCCGCAACGCCTTTTCTCTTTCAGTTTGAAGAGCTCCTTCCAAGGAAGGCTCGACAGGATTTGGCATCAACGGCTCTTCGACCAGAACAGCCTCTTCTTGGACATCATTTTTTTCCATACAATCAACCACCTCTCTTTTTAAAATGTGCGCTACTCAAATAGTCTCCCACCATTTTTGTAACATGTTGGATCATTGGAACAACCACCGAATAATCCATTCGCTTTGGACCTAAAACCCCAATTACACCAATAGGCTCATCATCGATTTTGTATGAGGATGCTACCAATCCACACTCTTGAAGATTGTGATCAAAAAACTCACCTCCAATAGATACCTTAGACTCGGGCAACCGCAATGCTTCATTCAAAACAGCCACCAATACCTTGTTTTCTTCCAAAGCCGTTAAAACCTTCTGCGTAAGCTCAATGTTTCTAAATTCTGGAAGCTGAATCATATTGGAAAATCCACGGGTAAAAAACTGATCTTTTTTAGTTTGTTGCTGAACAAGCTGATAAATAGATTCTCCCAAATTCTTGAGCATGCCCTTCAAATCTGGCAATTCTTGCATCAAAGAAAGCCACCACTCATCGGTTAACGATGTCATGGATTTACCTCCCAGTTTTTTGGTGAGCAACTGAGAAACCCGATTTAAGTCTTCTTGATCAACCCGGTCTTGAATGTGCACAAAAAACTCGGCGTTGATCCCAGCTGTATTGAGTAAAACTACCAAGATCCGATCAAGATCCACCAAGATAAGATGGGCAATCTTCAATGTTTCCTGATAGATATTTGGGGTCAACACAATCGTCGTATAGTTAATCAGCGAGCTCAAAACAGTGGACACTTGAACAAGGGTTTGTTCTACACCATACCCTGCCAACTGCAATGTCTGCTTCATCAACTTGGCCTGATCCCCTTGTAAGTTGCCAGGCTTTAGCTGATCTACAAATAGCCGATATCCTTTATCTGTAGGGATTCTTCCCGAAGAAGCATGCAACTGGCTCAAATACCCTTCTTTTTCCAAGTCATTCAACTCGTTGCGAATGGTAGCTGAGCGCACATCAAATCGGTATTTTTCAGACAAAACCTTCGAACTCACCGGCTCCGCTGTCCCAATGTAGTGCGTGATCGCTGCTTCTAAAATTTTCTTTTTTCTCGTATCCATCATGCAACAGCACATCCGTATCATTGATTTTTGAGCTAAAGATTTCCTGAGCATTACATTAGCACTCTTTGGTATCGAGTGCTAATTTGAGATACAAAATATACTAGCCCTTGCTTTCCATTGTCAACCACTGTTGTTGACCAAATTGGTTCCTAATTATTGAATAGATCCTATAGATTTTCTCTAAACCAACGAATGGTTTTTTTAAGTCCTTCTTCAAGAGAAATATCGGGGTACCAATTGAGCTTTTCTTGGGCTAGCCCAATATCTGGCTTTCGCACTTTGGGGTCATCTTGTGGAAGAGGCAACCATCTGATGATCGAAGAAGACTCGCACAGCCGTATGATCTGAGTAGCCAATGACAAGATGCTACAATCGTGTGGCATTCCCAAATTGACAGGACCTCTTAATTTTTCTGGGTGATTCATCATAGCAATGAGCCCTCGCACCATATCATCGACGTAGCAAAACGATCTTGTTTGCGAACCATCTCCATACAACGTAATCGGCTCATTCTGAAGAGCTTGGACAATAAAATTACTCACAACCCTACCATCATCTCGATGCATTTTTGGGCCATATGTATTAAAAATTCTCACCACACAGGTATCTACATTTGATTGCCTATGATAATCAAAAAACAAAGTCTCAGCCAGCCTCTTCCCTTCATCGTAACAACTCCGAATACCAATCGGGTTGACATGACCCCAGTATGTTTCGACCTGAGGATGAACAACAGGATCCCCATACACTTCCGACGTAGAGGCTTGCAAAATACGTGCTTTAACCCGTTTGGCAAGCCCTAACATATTTAAAGCGCCCAAAACAGATGTTTTAACCGTTTTGATGGGATTAAATTGATAGTGGATAGGGGAAGCAGGGCATGCGAGATGATAAATCTGATCTATTTCCAACAAAATAGGCTGGATCACATCATGCCGAATACATTCA
>CAXNHA010000023.1:0-11467 GCA_964202165.1 Candidatus Marinamargulisbacteria bacterium
CAACCCGTTTGGAACTTAATAGACTGGGATGGCTTACCGTTAAAGCTGATGGTGCAGGTGAGGCGTGCTCTTCACAAAAATGTTTATGTTGTACAAATAGATCCTTGTGATGATGAGGCGATACAGCAGTTATGTCTATGTCGGGATGCATGGATTCGGCGTCGACGAGGTCCGTTGATATCTTTTTTACTCAAAATCCCACTAGATTTTTTTTTGGATCGCCGTCGCGTTTGGTGTGCATTTATAGAAAAAAAATGCTGGGATTTGCGATTGCAATTCCCAGAAAACAGGGAGTTTTGTTAGAGTGGGTTATGTGTCATGGATATGCCCCAAATGGGACGGCGGAATTATTGATACATCATCTTATGCAGTGTTTTTCTCGTGAAGAGGTATCCCATTTTACGTTGGGTATCGTTCTGTTCAGTAGGTATAATCCATCTGGATATTTAAACAACCCTCGATTGATAAATGGATTGTTGAGTGTCATAAAATGGGGTTGTAAGTATTATTATTCAGTAGATGGGCTCGATTATTTTAAGAAAAAATTTTGCCCGCATATCTGGGAAGATGTGGTGTTGTTAAGTACAGATAAAACCTTACCGCTGGCGGCTATTGAGGCTGTAGTCTGGGTATGTCTTTTTTGATTTTGCAGCTAGTCTATGCTTGAGCTATACTCCAACTCATTATGAGCGATTCTTTACGGATTCCAGATTGGCTTAAAACAAATGGTAGCAAATTGCATGCAGCCCGCCATCTGTCTAAAATTTTGGAAGAAGAAGTGCCCAATAGCATTTGCCAAGAAGCCAGATGTCCCAATCGGTCTGAGTGTTTTGCAAAAGGGGTATTGACCTTTATGATTTTGGGTACCATTTGTACCCGTGCCTGTGCATTTTGCTCAGTAGCCCATGGCAAGCCTTTGCCACCTGATCCACATGAAGCAGAGACGCTGATTCGGTCTATTAAAAAATTAAATCTTAAGTTTGTGGTACTCACCTCTCCCAATCGTGACGATTTGCCAGATAATGGGTCCGGCCATTATGCACGTGTGGTTTCTGCTATCAAGGAGGCCTTGCCAGATGTGAAAGTCGAGATTCTTATTCCGGATTTTAAGGGAAACAAAGCCCATCTCGCCATAGCGATGGCGTCCAAACCCGATGTCGTCAATCACAACCTTGAAACCGTACCAGAATTGTATCGCAGTATCCGAAAAGGCTCTTTGTACCAACGGTCTTTGGATGTCCTTGCAACCATGAAGCAGATCAATCCATTGTCACTGACAAAAACAGGGCTGATGGTAGGTCTTGGAGAAACGGTGGACCAATTGAAGCGGACATTTGCGGATATTCAGGCTGTTGGGGTGGATATTCTCACCCTCGGGCAATATCTAAAACCAGATAAGACAAGTGCTGATGTGCAAAAATATTATCATCCAGACGAATTTGATGTGTTAAAACAACTGGCTTTGGATGGTGGGATTAGACATGTTTTTTCTGGTCCTTTTGTGAGGAGTTCGTTTTTGGCAGAATCTGTTTTTGATGACGTATTAAGGAAAGTAGCATGAAGATAGTAGAAGTTGCTGTACTGGCATATGGGATGGGCTCCATTCCTTTTTCTCTTTTGGTAGCGATGTACCACCGGGTGGATCTTTTTAAGGTTGGATCTGGCAACTTGGGTGCTACCAATGTGTTGAGGGCTTTGGGATGGAAATGGGGGTTGCTTGTCTTTTTGTTGGATGCCCTCAAAGGGTATATTCCCACCATGCTGATATTAAGCAGCTCTACCAATCCGTGGATTCACATTGGTGTGGGGTTATTGGCTGTTGTGGGACATTCTTATTCTATTTTTGCCAAATTTAAGGGAGGAAAAGGTGTGGCGACGGGTATTGGCATTTTGCTTGCACTGAGCCCTGATGTTGCCGTTATTGTGTTGGGTGGGGCATTGCTTGGTATAGCGCTGACGCGGTATGTGGCACCATTTAGCATCTTGGGAAGTGTTGTAACACCAGTGCTTTTATGGGTCAAAAACTATGCTGACGCCTATGTGGTGTGTACCGCGATCATTGCGATGATGATTATTTGGCGGCATAAAGACAATATTAAACGGTTGTGTACAGGGCAGGAAAATCGTATGTCACTATGGAAAAAATAGGGGTCATTGGGTGTGGCGCTTGGGCGACAACAGTTGGCAAACTCTTGGCAGAGGTGGGGCATGATACAACGCTGTATTGTCACAGGGAGGCCTATGTCGATGCCATTAATGGTCACCATCATAATCCGTTTGTCTTAGACAACGTCCTTCTGCCCACTGGCCTTAAGGCTACTTTGGATATCACCAGGTTGCATGAACTGAGTTGCGTGGTGGTGGGTGTTCCATCCCAATTTTTGATAGAAACCCTTGCAAAAATAAGGCCTTTTTTACCTGAGAAAATTCCCATTTTAAGCCTTGTCAAAGGGGTTGTGCAGTCAGAGAAACTATTTGTTTGTGCAGCGATTGAAGACATGTGCTCCAATCCTGTGGCTGTCTTGTCGGGGCCAAATTTGGCTCGAGAAATTGCGCTTGGAAAACCAGCAGCGACGGTGGTTGCTAGTCGGCATAAAGAAACAGCGTTATGGATGCAGCATCTCTTGGATCATCCTCTTTTTCGTGTCTATACATCTGATGATGTGCGCGGTGTGGAATTGGGGGGGGTGTTTAAAAATATGGTGGCTTTGGCTGCAGGTATTTGCGATGGATTGGCTCTGGGTGCCAATGCCAAATCGGCACTTATTACCCGATCGATCTATGATTTGTTCAATTTTTCTTCTGTTCTTGGAGGAAAAAAAGAGACATTTTTTGGATTGTCTGGGATGGGAGATTTGATGGCAACCTGTTTTTCTCAAGATAGCCGTAATTGGCAGATGGGATATAAGATGGGCCAAGGGCAAGAATGGGCAAAAATAGGCTCTGGTGTCGCAGAAGGTGTCAGAACGCTTGGACTCTTTACGCATCTTGCCCATACACACCATCTTGATACCCCTATCATCTATGCCGTGCAGGCAGTTGTTGCGGGTGAAAAAAAACCAGAAGATGCCATCAAAGCGTTGTTGTCTCGACAGGTACGATCTGAATGAGGCGGCTGTATTTTTGGCTTCAGGTAGGTCTTGATATTCTTACCATTCCCTTGGCTATTTTAGGGGGGTATGTTCTTAAATTTAAAATAGGGTGGATAGCCTATCAGTTGGGCATTTTTCATGTAGATACTGTTTATGCACGTGCTCAAATCGAGCCGTATTTGTCTGTGATGTGGATTGTATTGTTGATATGGGTTTGCAGTTTGTATATTTCTGGGGTGTATCAACCGTTTAGAGGATTGATGTCTCAAATTGATGAAATATGGGCTTTGGTAAAGGGGATTTCTATTGCAACACTTCAGGTGATGGCTGTGACGTTTGTCTACAAGCCTTTTCCAGAATCAAGATTTGTTATTCTGTATGCATGGATATTGGGCGTTTTGGGTATGGTGGGATCAAGGCTCTTGTTGGATGGCATCAAAAAGAAGCTGTTTCAAAAAGGACAAGGCCTTAAAAAGGCTATTATTGTAGGCGCGGATACCTTGGGCCAAGATATTGCAGAAGGGTTTTTAAGAGTCCCTTCTTTTGGCTATTATTATGTGGGTACTTTTTCAGAATTTATGCCGGAGTATGTGCATTTTCATTTAAAAAATCGATTTGCCCATTTGGGAGTATGTGAAGAGGTTCCCTTATACCTACGCAACCATTCGATTGACGCGGTGTTTTATACACGAGAGGTTCAACCCCATGATGACGTGGCCGCTATCTTGTCTATTTGTAAGGAAAAACAGATAGAATTTTATATGTCAGGGCATCCTCATTTGGCCCTTCCAGCTTTGTTTTCGTATGACACAATTGATGGTCAATCTTTTGTCAAAGTAGCCCCTATTCGGTGGTCATTTTTTCAAAGGATTGCCAAACGGATGATGGATCTTGTTTTGTCAGTGGGGGGTATTGTTTTTTTATGGCCACTCTACCTGGGTATTGCAGTGTTAATAAAAGTTGTGTCTCCCCATGGGCCTGTTTTTTATATGCAAGAGCGTGTTGGATATCGAGGAAATCTGTTTCAAATGATCAAGTTTCGCACCATGATTCCAGATGCCGAGCGATCTGGACCCCAGATGGTGCACATGCAAGAGGAGACCAGGTACATCCGATTTGGGCATTTTTTACGCAAGACATCTTTGGACGAATTGCCTCAAATCTGGCATGTTTTAAAAGGGGAAATGAGTGTGGTTGGCCCTCGCCCAGAACGCCCCTTTTTTGTAGAAAAATTTAGCCAAACCCTTCCAGATTTTCCTCTAAGACACCAAGTGAAACCGGGGCTGACAGGATGGGCTCAAATCAATGGGAGATCGGTGTTGACAGGAAGGCCAGAACATAAGCTGAGGTATGATTTGTATTATATCAAGTACGGGTCTTTGATATTGGATATCAAGATTTTATTGAAGACGATTTTTGTGGTGTTTAAGCGTGAAGAAGCGTATTAATCCCCTTGTTTTTGGTGGGGCATTTGATCCGTTTCATTTAGGGCATTTGGGTATGATAGGTCATCTGTATCAGCAAGAGTCATCTTGCCGAGATGTGATCATGATACCTACAGGCGTTCCGGTGCATAAAGAAAGCCCGATGCTTTGCCAAGATCATCGGCTGGCGATGTTGCACCAAGTGATTGCCAGTGAGTTGGCTCAGTTAACGCCCAATTGGAGGTATCATGTGGATTGTTTTGAGCTCGATCGATTGGCCCCGTCATTTATGGTGGATACCCTGAAGCATCTTGATCAGAGAGTGGCACTTTTGATAGGAGCGGATCAGTTTTTTCAGTTTCATCGTTGGAAAAATCCAGAAGATATTTTAAGCCGTGCCACGCTGGTTGTTGCGTATAGACAGCCATCATCACTATCCCCAAAACAGTATTGGGAGGCCCATTTTCCAAGCTGGACATTTAAAAAAAAAGTTGCGTGGATGGAGATGCCTGCCATAGACATTTCATCGCAAGGCATTCGAGAAAAAATTATGACAGGAGCTTCTATTGATGGGGATGTTGCTCCTAGTATTCTTGCGGATGTAAAACGATATTATCTGAAGGAAGCTCTCTTATTCAATAAAGCTAAAATAGATGCTACCTTGGTATCTTGCGAGACAGAATAAACCGTATGTTTTTTGGAGGATTTTTATGACACCATCTACTCAAACCGTTACCATTATTCCTGGCGATGGGGTTGGCCCTGAAGTTGTGCAATCTGCTTTGGATATTATGACAGCTGCAAAAGTGCCCCTCGCTTGGGATGTCCAACAAGCGGGTGCTTGTGTGTTTAAACAAGGGCTTCAGACGGGTGTTCCGCAAGACACTATCGAATCGATTAACCGAACACGTGTTGTGTTAAAAGGCCCCTTGGAAACACCTGTTGGATTTGGAGAAAAAAGTGCCAACGTGACGCTACGCAAATTATTTGAAACATACGGCAATATTCGGCCAATTCGAGAACTTCCCAATGTCCATACACCGTATAGTGGCAGGCATATTGACTTGGTGGTTGTGAGGGAAAATGTAGAAGATTTATATGCGGGTATTGAACATATGCAAACGCCGAGTGTGGCCCAGTGTTTAAAACTCATTTCTAAAAAAGGGTGTGAAAAAATTGTGAGGTTGGCATTTGAATTTGCCAAGTCTCAGGGACGAAAAAAAATTCATTGTGCGACAAAGTCCAATATCATGAAATTAACGGAAGGTCTTCTCAAAAAAACATTCGAATCGATAGCTCCTGAGTACCCTGATATTGAGGCTTACCATATTATTGTAGACAATTGTGCCCACCAATTGGTAAAAAATCCTGAGCAATTTGATATCATTGTGACCACCAATATGAACGGGGATATTCTTAGTGATCTTACCTCTGCATTGGTAGGGGGGTTGGGGTTTGCCCCATCTGCCAATCTTGGCAGTGACATTGCTATTTTTGAGGCTGTGCATGGGTCAGCGCCAAAATATGCTGGTAAAAATGTGATCAATCCCACCGCATTAATTTTGTCAGCTGTGATGATGTTGAGGCATTTGCATTTTTTTGATCTTGCGCAAACCATTGAACAAGCTGTGATGGTTACGTTGGAAGACGGGATTTTAACCCGAGATGTTGTGGGGGATGCCAAATCGATCAGCACAACAGCATTTACCCAAGCCATTATCGATCGGCTGGGACAACAATCGCGTGCCTATGCTCCCCGACACTATGAACCTTTGATCATGCCACAGGTGACTTCCGCTCCTGTGGTACCAGAAAAGCGGCACGTTGTGGGGGTGGATGTGTTTGTAGAAGCAGCTACCACGCCAGCCTCACTGGGCAAAGCAGTCGAAACAGTTTTGGCCAACACTCCGCTCAAGCTAAAAATGATTTCCAATCGAGGAACACAGGTATATCCTCTTACTGGAACCCAAACGGATTGTACGGATCAATGGCGATGCCGGCTTGTATCTCGGACCGAAGATCCTGTTTCTAATGAAACTATTTTAGATGTCATCACCCGTATTTCTTCGGTAGCGAATTGGGCTCATATCGAAAAGTTGCAAGAGTTTGATGGGGTTAGAGCCTATACAAAAGCTCAGGGGGAAATGTGATACGGCCTTCTATGTTTACCACTAGTCAATTGATCAATATTTCTGCAATAGTTATACCTACTGTGGCTACAGTCTTAATGGGAGTCTGGCAGATAAATGCAAAAATGAGATTCCGATGAAATCAAAGAAAAAGCATGCAGGCTAACCAGTCGCTCAAGCTGACGTTGCAGCTGCGACTTAATTATTTTAGGGATGCGAAAGAATTTGTGGATCTCATGCCTAAGTTAGACTCGTACCTGCAATAAATCCGGTTGTCCAGGCATTCTGAAAATTAAAGCCACCCGTAAGCCCATCAATATCGAGTAATTCTCCCACAATATGCAGGCCTTTGCAGCGCTTGCTTTCCATAGTCTTAAAATTGATTTCTTTTAAACAAACACCCCCGCATGTGACAAATTCATCTTTAAATGAGCCCTTACCTGCTAAGGGCAGCTCTGTATGGTGTAGGAGCAGGGCAAGGTTTTGGACGTCCGTGTTGTGGAGCTGGCCCCACCGTTTTTTTGATACAACTCCAGATTTTTGACAGAGATACTGCCATAGCCGATTGGGAATTTTTGAAAAAGGAGAGGTAGAACCGACTTCTTTCTTTAAAGACGCTGCTCGAAGGGTGTTTAATTGCGAGACAATGGTGGATAGGGTAAAGCCGGGAAGCCAATTGATGATGATCGTACCCTTGTACAAACAGGTAGCAAGTGTACGTGCATGCCATGCGGATAAGGTGATAACAGCTGGGCCGCTGATACCCCAATGGGTGATGAGCAACGGGCCTGTTTGGACTTTTTTTTCATGTCCAACGAGATGTATCGATATGGATTCGACAGAAAGTCCAGCCAAGAGATGCAAGGATTTATCAGTAATAGTGAATGAAAACAGAGAGGGGACGGGCGGTACAATAGTATGTCCAAGGGATGTGGCCAAGGCATACCCAGACCGATTGCTTCCTGTGGCAAGGATCACTTTTTTACATGTGTAAGTATGCCCACTTGTGGAGAGGATGAGGCTAAACCCATCTGGAGTATGGGTGAGGGTGTTTATCGTGCACGATGTCCATAGCTTGATGCCGAGCTTGGTTGCCAGATTAACGAGACAGTCGACAATGGTTTGAGAGGTATTGGATGTTGGAAAAATGCGATTGTCTTTTTCAATTTTTAGAGCAACGCCATGGGATTTGAACCAGGATACGGTGTCTTTTGGTTGAAACTGGTGAAAAGCACCCAAGAGTTCTTTGTGGCCTCTCGGGTAATGGTGGCATAAAAGAGAAGGGTCAAAACAGGCATGTGTGACGTTGCAACGTCCGCCACCGGATATCTTGACCTTTGCTAAGAGATCGGTGGTTTTTTCGATAAGGATGACATCGTTATGTGGACATGATGTTTTGGCATGAATGGCTGCAAAAAAACCAGCAGCCCCACCTCCAATCACAAAAACAGAGGGTGATGAAGGCAGGAATGCTGTCATGGGGTTAGGCTTGAAAAATGGACTTGTATTTATCCCAATTTTCCCATGCGAGAATGCCTAAAAATAAGAGAAGTACACACGCCATGGGTAGGCCAGATCGATCTAAGAAAAGGGCAAATAAGGCAATGTTGAGGATGATAGGGGCAAGGATTAGCAACGCAAAAGGGGTGGATCGTTTGAAAAACAATAGGATACCAGCAATGCCTTCGGATAATTTTAAAAAAGGGAAAAAATAGCCTGTTGCACATAAGGCTATGGCAAATTTTCCCGCAGGTGTGGCGGGATCCATGGGCATTGATTTCATCCAAAAATAGCTAAATCCTCCAAAACAAAACAAGGCTCCCATGAGTATGCGCAAGACAATAAGGCTGTATCTACAGACTTTGTGAGACGTGTTCATTTTTTTGGTACCCTTTCATTAAAAAAAAATAGTGGCCCTATTATACGGAGGAAGTGCTGGGAGTCAAAAATTTTTTCCGAAGTTTGGTTTGGCAGGGAATCTCAATATACCGATAGCTGATGAATGCTATACAAAGCGTAAGGCCGATAAACATGAGAAAAAAAAGAGGATGGTACCGTGGCATGGTCAAATTGAGTAAGGAATAGCCGATCATCAAACTCAATTGGATAGGAAAATGCCATAGATAAATGGAGTAGGTGAGATTTCCAAAAGTGGTGATAGGTGTGGCAACAATCGATAGTATCTGTGTTGGGACGGATATGCAAAATACCAACAGGGGGACATAGATATAAAAAAAATAATGGGTCCATATAGATGGATAAACCGAGAAAAAAAGAATAGATGTCAAAAAAACAATCCATGCAACTATGCGACCTATAAACGCGATATTTTTTGTGGCTAAAAATTTTTGAAATAAATATATAATCCCACCTATATAAAAATAACAAATACAGGATAAAATGGGGTGGTGTATTCCCATACATAAGATAAATACAACAAGAATAGGTGTGCAGAGGGTGGTCCATAGGGGTTTTTTGATATAGGTGAGGAGCATAAAAAATAAAGCGTATACCAATACTTCCACTAATACAGACCAGATAGGCCCATTGAAGGTCCTTGCCGTTCTGCTAATCATGCCAACATGACATAAAAAATGGCTCCAATCGTTTGGTGAATAGACAAAAGAACTCTTAAAGATGTGTGTATAGAGGACTTGTAACAGACCTACGAGGACACAGGTCAGGATATGGAGAGGATAGAGCCTAGAAAACCTCAGAATAAAAAAAGTTTGCCCATCTATGTTCTTTTTGACTAGAGCATCCTTGTATTTGTAGAAAAAAATAAAGCCACTGATACACCAGAAGGTCTCTACCCCATGAGAGCCCTGTGTATAAAAAACGCTTAGCAGTGCATAAAAAGGTTGGTTGCTTGTGATCAAAGGGGCGATGTTTTTGACATAAAAAAAATGCTGGTAATGCCATATCAGAACGGATAGTGAACAGATAAATCGTAATAGCTCGATTCCCAATAGCTTGTCTACAGTTTTTGAAAGACCTTGGCGCATACTTTCTTTAAGATAATATCTGCATAGGCGAGATGTCTATGACTACAATCTCAGATGGGCCGTATAACCTCATGGGAGGACCCCACGTACTGGTGCCTTTGCTGACATAGAGACTTGAATCTTGAGTTTTATAAAATCCATGAGAGTATCGATAACGAAGCCGAACCAATAGGCCCCATGGTGGCAATTGTCCCCAATGGGTGTGCCCTGATAGCTGTAGGTCTATTCTGGACTTGCTTGTTTTTTTAAATGCACCAGGTTGGTGATCCAGCAAAACGGTAAATCGTTTGACAGTGTCCTCAATATGGCTGGGTAATTCTCGATTGATATGCCGAAACCTTGTCCCTGTCTTATCCGGGAGACCGATAAATTGGATAGGGCCATAGGATTGGGTTTTGTTGTCTAATAAATCAAAATCCATGAGGGATAGGGCTTTTTTAAAATGGGGATAATGGGCATAAAAATCATGATTGCCAGATACACCTAACTTGGCTATCTTTGCCTGAAGTGTTGATAAAATGAGAAGATGTGCTCGTGCTTCTTCAAACCCGATATCCAATAAATCCCCCGTGAAAACAATAAAATCTGGCCCGACACTATTGACCTGATCGACGATTTGTTGGCTTGAGGCGAGCGATTTTAACCCATTGAGATGGATGTCAGATAGTTGAACGATTCGAATAGGGGATAAAATAGGTTTGGAAGTTGTCAGAGAGATCCGTGTTAGTTGTGGATGACGCATATGATTGAACAGTGCCCATCCAATGAGCAGGCCCGTACTGCCAATGATGCCCATCCACAACATATCTTTGGATAGCCCTAGCCAAAAAGGAATATAGCCCAGGTATGTGATAGATATAAAAATAGACAAGCTCCCTAAGCCAATAGCTCCTATTTTTTTGAGAGTGTACCGATGTGTTTTTCTGGCATAAAACTCTCCCGCAACATAGAAGAGAGCGATACTTACCAGCAACCCAGTCCCTATCCAAAAAAAAGAAGAGGACCCCCCTAGAATCCTCGTGAGTAGGTGAGCAACACCTGCACATACCAAGCTGAGTACACCCATGGCGATACTAAGAAAAAAAACAAACCCAAGACGATTCATAGCAATGGGGATAACGTAGCATAAACATACTCCCCTAGGTAGGGATGTTTACCAATAAGGGCTTTTTTTGAAAAATGAGGTTGTCGTTGTTTAGCTTTCTTTTTTTGTAACTCCCCAGGTACCCGAATAGTGTTGAACAAAAAATAGATTTTGACAAAGTGGAAAAAAGTGAGATTCTCTTGTAAAGAATGAGTAACGCTGAGTACGAGAAAAAGCTTCTTGAAAAAGATCGACGGATAGCCGAGCTTGAGAAATTGCTTTTAAGAGCGTTAGCGCGGATCAGCGAGTCCCTCTGGAGGTCAAAAAGGGCACAGGGGACATACACTTGAAGCGTCTGAAACAGTCGATCATGTGGTGAGTCATGCTGTAAAAGTATGCGAATCTTGTCAGGGAAGTTTGGCAGACATTCCGGTCGAAAGAATGGTTAAGCGACAGGTATTCGATATTCCTGAGCCTAAAATTGAGGTGACGCAACATGAGTCCCAAGTCAAAATCTGTCGGTGCGGGTGTGTGGTTTGACTTGTTAAAAATCATCAGCCATGAAGTCAGTTTACCCCTCCCTCCTACCAAACAAACGATCCGAAAATACACAAAACGTTATGACAAGATTTTGGCAAAAGGTTTTCTGCTTCACGAAAGTTTGCCACCTTTACAAAAACCCAGATTAAGACGAGGCCGATTGAAACGCCGTACAGGGCATAACCTCCTTATT
>CAXNHA010000024.1:0-11296 GCA_964202165.1 Candidatus Marinamargulisbacteria bacterium
CTTACTCCATTACCATTTTTCTCAGGAAGACCTGGCCCTCTCTTACTCATCATTATGGATGGAATTGGCTTGGCTCCCCCTATAGAATCCAACGCTATTCATCTTTCAAAAATGCCTTTTTTAAAAAAAAATATGGCCCAGTCCTCTCTTTTTACATCACTTAAGGCACATGGAAAAGCAGTTGGAATGCCCTCTGACGACGACATGGGCAATAGCGAAGTTGGGCATAACACGTTGGGTGCCGGGCGCATCTTTGAACAAGGTGCTGCTCTTGTAGAAAAAGCCATCCACACAGGATCTCTGTTTGGATCTACGTGGCAGAATCTACTCACCAATGTTTCCAAGAACAACAGCACGCTACACTTTATCGGCCTTCTCTCAGATGGCAATGTACACGCACATATTCGCCATTTATTGGCCATGATTGATGCAGCAGCAAAAGCCGATATCTCAAAAATTCGTATCCATATTTTATTAGACGGTCGTGATGTGGCAGAGAAATCTGCCCTCCTCTATATCAATCAGCTAGAGAGTGCCTTAACAACCTACCAAGTTGAAGGGAAAGACTATCTCATTGCCTCTGGCGGCGGCCGAATGATAACAACTATGGACCGATACCAAGCTGATTGGAGTATCGTTAAGCGAGGCTGGGACGCACACGTTCATGGCATAGGTCGGTTGTTTGTCACAGCAAGGGAAGCTGTCGAAACAATGTATGCTGAAGACGGCCATATTACAGATCAGTACCTTCCTGCTTTTGTTATTGAAAGACAAGGCGTACCTGTTGGCAAAATACAAGATAATGACAGTGTCATTTTGACAAACTTCCGAGGAGATAGGGCTATTGAATTAGCCATGGCTTTTGAGCAAACGGTCTTCACCCATTTTGATCGTATCTATGCTCCAAAAGTAGAATTTGCTGGCATGTTGCAATACGATGGAGATCTATGCATTCCGTCTCAATTTTTAGTGTCTCCTCCTAAAATTGATCGACCAATTGGACATTATTTTTGTGCACAAGGGATTCGTTCTTTTGCTATTTCCGAAACTCAAAAATATGGGCATGTTACCTATTTTTGGAATGGAAACGCTTCGGGCTATATTGATCCTTCTTTAGAAACTTACGTAGAAATTTCATCCGACAAAATTTCATTTGATCAAGCACCTCTTATGAAAGCAAAAGAAATCACAGAAAAAACCATCCAACTTCTAGAGAGCGGCCAATACAAATTTGGACGAATTAACTTTCCAAACGGAGATATGGTTGGTCACACAGGGGTATTATCTGCCACGATTCAAGCTTGTGAAATAACCGATCATTGCGTTCAACAATTGGCAGAAACAGTCAATCGCCTTAATGGTATCACCGTCGTTTTATCTGATCATGGAAATGCCGAAGAAATGTATACGATCAAAAACAATATCAAGGGGCCCAAGACATCTCACACATTAAATCCTGTCCCATTTTTTATTGTTGATAGCGCCTACAACAATGAGTACTCGCTGTCCCATCCTGCTGATGAAGGACTTTCCAACGTCGCTGCTACTTTATGCCATTTATTAGGGTATTTTCCTCCCTCAAATTATCGCCCTTCTCTTATAAAATTTTGATAAACTGCGTTGTTTGCCACCTTTTGAATTGTGGATTATGATACGAAGACAATGTTAAGGTTAATTCAAAAAAAACGGCATGAGTGGCAAACCTTTAAAGCACAGCTTAAAAAGCGTAGCGTATGGCAATATTGGGTAGTAGATACAGTAGAAATTATACTCGTTGCTGTCATAATGGCCTTAACTTTTCGAGAATTTGTCTTACAAACATCTATGGTCCCCACAGGATCTATGATTCCCACACTCAATGTTGGGGATCGACTTTTTGTCAATAAATTTATCTACCGATTTATTTCCCCAAAAAGAGGTGACATTGTTGTCTTCTCATCTCCATTTGATGATGGGAAAGACTATGTCAAGCGTTGCGTTGCTTTACCAGGCGAAACACTAGAGATTGAACATGGTGATGTGTATATTAATGGGAAACTCATTTCTTTTCCTGGAGCTAACATCCAGAGCGATTTTTCTTTTTTTGGTCCTCAAAAAATTCCAAATGGCCACTACTTTATGATGGGCGACAACCGAGCTAACTCATTTGATTCTAGATATTGGGGATTTGTACCCAAAGGTCATGTTTTAGGAAAAGCCCTTTTTACATTCTGGCCTCTATGCCGAATGAGACCTCTTGACTGATTCATGCATATCACACTAAATGGTGTTGAGGTGCCTCTTAACCCCTCTGTTGAAACGCTGTCCGATCTGTTGACTTATTATAATATTTCGTCAAAAACTGTGATTGTTGAAAAAAATGGGGAGATATTTAAGAATGGCCAATTTGACAGCTGTATTCGTGAAGCAGACAGCATTGAGATTTTACATTTTGTAGGAGGAGGCGAGCACCAAAAATGACCTTAAATGCTTCTGACTTATCTCATATTCATCGCTTGCTCAACCGTCCTCCATCAGAGGTAGAATGTACTATTTTTGACACAATGTGGTCAGAGCACTGTTCTTATAAAAGCAGTAAAGATCTTCTTAAGAAATATCTTCCAACCCAAGGGTCTGAGGTGTTACTGGGTATTGGAGAAGACTCTGGCATTATACGACTGACAACCCATAACGGCATTACATATGGGGTAGTCGTATCCCATGAATCTCACAATCATCCCTCTCAGATCTTACCCATTGAGGGTGCTGCTACAGGAGTGGGCGGTGTTGTTCGAGATGTCTATTGTATGGGAGCTGATGTTATCGGGGTCTTAAATTCACTCCATTTTGGCATCAACACAGGAGCTAATCCTCTCGTGGAAGATATTGCTACAGATGTTGTAAAAGGGATATCTGATTATGCCAATGCATTGGGGGTGCCTGTACTAGGTGGTGAAACTCTATATCATACCTGTTACAATGACAATTGTTTGGTCAATGTGGCTGCATTAGGTCTTGTAGAAGCAGATAAGATAATTCATAGTTTTGTGCCAAAAGAAGCTAAAGATCAGCCATTTGATATCATTTTATTGGGAAAATCAACTGATTCCACGGGATTTGGAGGTGCTACCTTTTCTTCTGCTACCCTAGACAAAGAAAACGATCATCTCAACATCGGTGCAGTACAGATCCACGATCCTTTTCTAAAGCGAGTTCTTATAGAAGCTCTTAAAGCCATGTGGGCACTCATTTGGAAAAAAAAGATTCCTGTTGGCTTTAAGGACTTGGGGGCAGGAGGCATCGCCTGTGCCAGCTCTGAGCTAGCTTCAGCTAGTGGGTTTGGGGTAACCATAGACCTAGACAATGTTAACCTATCGATTCCTTCTCTATCGCCAGAGATCATTGCTTGCTCTGAAACACAGGAAAGATTTTGCCTTGCAGTTCCTCGCTCTTTTACACAAGAGGTACTGAGGTTGTTTAATCATACTTTTGCACTACCTTCTCTTTATCCAAATGCAGGAGCCGTCGTTATTGGCCATGTAACTCATGATCCTTCTTTTATACTAAGATTTTGTGGAAAAACTGTCTGTAATCTTCCTATCTCAGCAATCACTACCGAAGTAAGGGCTCCAAAATTATCACAAAGTCGTCCTATTCTCAGAGAAGCACCTGATGCATCCATACTATTATCCGAAAACGACCTTCAATCCATTTGTTTGGCTATCTTAAAATCTCCCAATGTTTGTTCTAAGCGATATATCTACCGCTTTTTTGACAATGCTGTAAGAGGAGATACTGTTTTTTACCCAGGAGAATCAGATGCTGTGGTTATCACACCTATTGAAGGGTGTCCTGTTGGGGTTAGTGCTAGTATAGCAAGCAATGTGTATGGCACCTATGACCCCTACATGAGTGGGGCTTATTCTGTAGCAGAGAGTATTCGAAACATTCTTTGCATAGGAGCGAGGCCTCTTTGTATTACAGATTGTCTAAATTACGGCAATCCCGAAAACCCATCTGTCTTTTTTGATTTTGAAGAAGGAATCAAAGGGATAGCCGCCGCAGCCAATGCATTTGGATTTATTGATGGAGAACCTCTCCCCGTTATCTCAGGAAATGTCAGTTTTTATAATGATTCAAAACAAGCAGCTGCTATTGTTCCATCTCCAGTCATCGTTGCTGTTGGAAAGTTAGACAATTATAAAAAGGCTATTCCCCAACAAGTATTTGACCAAAAACTTACCTTTGTTGTCATCGGCGAAAGAAAATCTCAATTTGGTGGCACTCAAGTTGCAACATTATATCCAGGATTAAATGCCTGTGCCCCCCAAGTAGATTTTGTTCTTGAAAAACTTTCTCATCAGGTTGTCTATACCTGTATTCAGCATAACTGGGTTGTTGCTTGTCATGATATTTCAGCAGGAGGATTGTGGACAACTATTTGTGAAATGATTCTTGGCGAACGGTGTCTATATCGAGTTGGTGCAACGCTTGTAATACCCAATTACATGAATGCTTTTTCTACCCTATTTTCTGAGAATGGCGGTTTTGTCTTAGCCGTCCAATCTCACCACCTTCAGGATGTCATTCGGGCTTTAGAAGAAAAAAATCTCTTTTATATAGCGCTTGGGCAAACATCTCCTCTCCCACACCTAACCATAAAACAACATGACAAAACCTTATTGTCTATAGATATTTCTTCTATTAAAGATCAGTGGAATCATCAAAACCAACTTTAGGATCTATACAGTACATCAAAGGAGTTGGTCCCAAGCTAGCAACTTTATTAGCTAAATTGCACATTTATACGCCCCATGACTTCTTGATGTATTTTCCAAAACGGTATGAGGATCGTCGAAAATTGTTAGCACTTAACTCTCTGCCTTTTGAAGGGGTTCAACTAGCTTTTGGCCAGCTTATTCACATCAAAGATGTTTCTACAAAAACAGGAAAATGCATCATCCATGGCTGGATCACAGATGGCCACCATACGCTACAACTTATATGGTTTAATCAGAAATTTTTACTAAAAACACTCAAAAAAGATACATGGGTTCTAGCAAGAGGCAAGCTAGAACGGAGTCCTTATTCTGGGCAAGTGGTCTTACATGTACAAGAGCATGAAGTAGGAGACTATCCTACACCTGGGCTTTCTCTTGGAATCGGCTCCATTGTACCCGTATATCCTCTTACAGCTGGATTACCTCAATGGAAAATGCGTCAATTGGCCATACTATTGCTCACCCCAGACTATCTCCCTGCGACAGACCCTCTGCCGGAGATGCTTCGCAAAAAAATAGGACTTCTTTCATTAAAAGAAGCTCTACAATCTATCCACTTTCCCAAAGATGCAAAAGCCTATAGCGCTGCGAAAAAACGGCTGATCTTTGATGATTTTTTTTATTTTCAAGTCTTGCTACGGCTTAAAAAAAACCAACGAAAGCGTCTTTCAAACTCGCCTATTTTTCAGCCAAACCACCACTTACGCACACGCTATCTGGCGCAACTCCCCTATAGCCTAACTGACGATCAGAAAAGGGTGATTCAAGAAATTGATCACGATCTCGCCCGCCCTGTTAGCATGAATCGATTACTCCAAGGTGATGTTGGATCTGGAAAAACAGATGTAGCCATCTGTAGCTTGCTCTCTGCTATTGAGTGTCAGAAAAAAGCGATTATTATGGCTCCAACAGAAATCTTGGCCGAACAGCATTTTTTAAAATTAATGACTTATTTAGAACCGCTTGGCATCGAAGTCGTGTTGTTAAAAGGTGGTTTAAGTCAGAAAACAAAAAAGTCTTATCTACAAAAAATTCAGTCGGATATACCCCTGGTTATTATTGGAACACATGCTTTGATACAAGATAGTTTGACGATCCCCAATGTTGGACTTGTTATCATTGATGAACAACATCGTTTTGGAACAATTCAACGAACACGCCTACAGCAAAAAGGCCAACAACCCCATTGTTTATTTATGAGTGCCACCCCTATTCCGAGGTCATTTATGCTGACCTGCTTCGGTGATTTAGACAAATCGATCATCTACAAACTTCCCCCCGGGAGGAAGCCTCCTTTCACTCAGTTTGTACCCGAAACTCAGTTATCAGACATATATACCCATTGTCATACACAGCTTGCACATGGCCACCAAATTTATCTCGTATATCCACTGATAGAGGAGTCTGAAAAACTAGACCTCAAATCTGCTATTGATAGCCATCTCTACCTTCAAACCCATATTTTCCCCACATACACAGTAGGAATTATTCATGGAAAACTGACTTCAATTGAAAAGAAAGAGATTATGGCTCAGTTTAAAGAGCAGAAAATTCAGATATTGGTTGCCACAACCGTTATAGAAGTAGGTATTGATGTTCCCAATGCAACAACTATGGTGATCCACCATGCAGAGCGATTTGGACTCTCTCAGTTGCATCAGTTACGGGGACGTATAGGGCGTGGCCACTCCGATTCTTTTTGTTTTTTAGTAGCCAAACCAAGAGCAAACACCTATAATTCTCGGATAAAGGCTATTTTAAACACGTCGGATGGATTTAAACTTGCTGAAGATGACCTTCAGATACGAGGAGCAGGGGATATGTTAGGAACACGCCAATCGGGTATTCCGGATTTCGGATTAGCAGATTTAGCCAAAGATGAATCTACCTTACTTCTCGCTAGACAAGAAGCGGTCTCTCTTTTGAAAATGGACCCTTATCTTCTTCTCATTCAACATCATACAATAATGCAACATATGCTCCAGCTATACCCAGACGTTCAGGCATTTTTAAATTGAGACCTATAAAAAGGAATTTTGCTGATAAAAACCATGTTTTCTATCTGATTTTTATCAGTATTTTTCTGGTTTTTTTATCAGGTTGCGGAAAAAAAATCGTGATTGACTCTACATGGCTGGATGGGCCTTTTGTTAATTCGCCAGCACTGACAGATCTGTCTTACACCGTTTCTTCTCGCATCCCCCATCCCACGCCAACAGACTTAAAAAAACCCGTTATTATTGCACTTCATGGATTTTCCGCTACCCCTTACGAGTGGGAAGAGTTTCGAGATGTTGCCCAAGCCCATGATGATGCATTGGTTTCTTTGGTGCTCATGGGTGGTCATGGACGTGACTATAAAGATTTTAAAAAAGCAACCTGGAAAGATTGGGGGAAACCTCTCTTAGAGGAGTATACCGCTTTGGTTAAGAAGGGCTACACCAACATCAGTATTGTCGCCTCCTCTACGGGAGGAACCCTTGTACTGGAATACATACATTCTGATTTTTTTTCTCATCTTCTTGCTCCAAAACATCTCTTTTTAATAGATCCTTTGGTTGTTTTTGGGGATAAATCGATCTATTTCCTCCCTTATTTTCAGTTTTTTATTGGTGATACTCGGCAAACAAACGAAACCGCTGAAGAAATAAAAAACTGGTACAGTATTTTACCTACCTCCGCTCTTTTGCAACTAGAATCTCTAGCTTCAAAAGTAAAAAATGAGTTGGGAGATGGTATTATTCTTCCAGCCCATACATCTTTAAATGTCTACAAATCTACTCATGATCAGGTTGTGGATCCAATAAGTGCAACCCTCATTGGCAAAGGGGTTCATGCAAATCATGCCTCTGTAAATGTTAAGATGATTTCCTCTGACAAACATGTATTTACGCGCCTACATGGTCGAAAATTGACAACCCCATCTGATTATACTATTCAAAAAAGTGTGTTTGAAGATATCCTTAGGGTTATTCATTCCCATTAACATCCAGATAGGCGGAGCATATCATGCGTATTTTTTTGAAGATCAGCCTATTCATGTCTTATTTTTTTTCAGGAGCACTCCTCATGGCCTCAATATCAACTGAATATACCCTGGATAATGGTCTAAGCGTCTTTATTATACAAGATCCTTCGGCTTCTTTACTGGCTGTTCGAACATATGTACGTGCAGGATCTATTAACGAAGCACCTTTCTTAGGGTATGGGCTATCCCATTATCTTGAGCATCTTGTAGCTGGCGGAAGCACTGATATCCATACAGAATCCTACTATAAAGATCTCATTTCAAATCTTGGGGGAGCCTACAACGCTTATACGACAGTGGACCATACCTGTTACTATATCAATACCGTACCAAAATATTTGAAAGAATCCGTCCATACGTTGTATGAATGGATGTTTTTTAATTCGTTCAATCCAGTTGAGTACGCCCGTGAACGAGAGGTCATCACCAAAGAAATTGAAAAAACACAGGCCAGTGTTCATTCTATGTTCTACCAAACTGCGCAGGATAACTTTTTCAAAGTATCCCCTATTAAGTATCCCGTTATTGGGTACCTAGAAAATTTTAAACAAATACCATTGGATGCATTAAAGCATTACTATAAGACCTATTATTTACCATCTAACATGGCCCTGGTCATCGCTGGAAATATTGATGTGCAAGCTACTCTATCTCTTGTCAAATCTACTTTTGGCACTATTCCCTATTTGGCTCCACCACTACCTGTCTTTGGAACCGAACCTCCTGTGTTTAGCAAACGGTGGCTGGAAAAAGAAGGAAAGACATCAGCAACCTATCTGAGTGTACGATTTCCTGGCGTCACTATCTTTTCTGGTGATTTGTACGCCCTTGATTTGCTAGATTTTATACTTGGAAATGGAGAAGACTCTATTTTAAATCGAGAGCTTGTCGATAAACAACACGTGGCGTACTCCGTTCATACAACGTCATACACACCTTCTTTTGTGAATGGATATTTTGATATCACTTTGGAAATTGACGAATCTAAGAAAGAGTTAGCCTACAGTGCTCTTTTAAAGATTTTGGATAACATTAAAAAAGGAAATATTCTGGAAAAAGAAATTACTCGTGCCAAACGGCAAAAATTAGCCGATGATATTTTAGGAATTTCGACTATCGAAGATCAAGCAGAGCGAGTTGGGCAAGGGTTTATCTATGCCCATGATAAAGAATTTTACTCCCATTATGTGGATCGGTTTAAAAGTGTCCAAAAAGCAGATGTTATTCGGATTGTC
This sequence comes from Candidatus Marinamargulisbacteria bacterium, assembly GCA_964202165.1. Classification (GTDB taxonomy): domain Bacteria; phylum Margulisbacteria; class Marinamargulisbacteria; order SXXA01; family JAHFDB01; genus CAXNHA01. The sequence goes on from CAXNHA010000024.1 coordinate 9,024, forward strand.
TCTGCGTATTGTAACCCTGACAAATCGGTAGTGACGGTTTTTAAACCTACAGTCGCTAGTCCCACACAAAATAGCCTCGTCCCTTCTTCCTCTATTGAGGAGGAAAAAAAATTTCAAAAGATAACGTTATCAAATGGTATTCGGGTTCTTCTTTATCCAGATCCATCTTCTCTAAAAGCCACCGTAAAAGTCTTTACTCTCGGTGGCGTTTTTTCGGAAACTCCTTCCAAAAATGGGGTTAGTTATTTGCTGTCTGACCTATGGGGCAAGAGATCAAAACGATACTCCAAAGCAAAAATCTACGATCTCATAGAAGGGCATGGATCCGAGTTAAATGGGATGGCTGGTCAACAAACCATGAGCTTATCCCTTCATTGTTTAGCAGAAGATTTTGATACACTCTTACCAGTGTGGATCGATACATGTCTAAACCCCCTATTTTCTGAAGAAGACTTCGTTCAATCAAAAGAAAAATTGCTTCAACGTATTATGCAAAGAAAAGATGATTGGATGAGCTGCGGAGGATATGAATTCAAAAAGTTTTTTTTCGGACAGCACCCTTATTCACTTTCTGTACTAGGAGAACAGCAAAGTGTTGAAGCTTGCTCTGTTCGTGATATATCTGATCACTGGAAAAATCATATCATTCCTTCTCAAATGGTCATTGTGGCAATAGGTAATATTGACGCACCTTCATTCTTATCTCGGATTAAACAATCGTTTGAGGCTCTGCCTCCATCCTTACAGACTCACCTCTCTCCAACAACCTCTTATGAGAAACACGTGGCTTACTCAGAGAAAACGGTTGGATTTAAACAGCCTGTTACCGCCCTATTTATGGGGTTTGATGGCCTAAAATATTCCGAACAGGATGCCGGCTTAACGCTTGCTTTTTTGGATTGTATTTTGACAGGAGCCAACTATCCGGGTGGGCGGCTTCATACTATCTTACGAGACAATGGCTTGGTATATGTGGTGCATGGAAATCAATTTCAAGGGATAAAATTGGGTTATTTTTTAATCTATGCACTCACCAGCGATGATAAACTAGATGCTGTAAAACAGCATGTCTCAGATCAAATTGATGATCTCAAAAAGAAGCCGATCTCTGATGAAGAATTTCAGCAGGCATTTGCTCAATTAGAATTCTATTTTCAAGACAGGGTATCTTCTCAAGAAGCTTTATCGCTGATAGCTGCTACAGATGAGCTCTATGGAAACGGATATTTGTCCTACACAGGCCTTATCAAGAAACTTCGCATGATTACAAAAGAAGATATTCAAGAAGCTGCTAACCGATATCTTAACTCTCCTCAGCTTCTTATTTTAAGGGGATCCCATTAGTGAATTTTGATTTTCTTTCAAACTTACACCATAGCTTACCCATATTATTTCAAGAATATGGGGCAGGGATCTATGCCGGTTTATTTTTAGTCATTTTTTGTGAAACAGGATTGGTTATTTTCCCTTTTTTACCTGGCGACTCTTTACTATTCACAGTAGGCGTCATCGCTTCTCTCTCTCAAATCAATCTTACAGTTTTGGTTATACTTCTGATGATAGCAGCAATTTTAGGTGATGGACTTAATTACACGATCGGCCATTTTTTTGGAAAACGTCTTATTGGATCAAAGTGGATTAAACATGCATATTTGAAAAAAGCTCAAGACTATTTTCATCGCTACGGGGCTATCTCCGTTGTTATGGCACGCTTTGTTCCTCTCATGCGCACATTTGTGCCATTTGTTGCGGGCTTCTCTCATATGAATACAAAACGATACATGGTATACAACTGTTTAGGTGGTGTGGTCTGGGTTATTTTTTTTGTAGGGTTGGGTTATTTTTTTCCGAACATTCCCTTTATTCATGATTGGATAAAACAATGACTTCTTTTTTTACAATCATTTTACATATTGATACACTTATTCCCTATATCTTTCAATGCTATGGAGAATGGATTTTTGCATGGGTATTTATCATTATTTTTTGTGAAACAGGCATTATCTTCTTACCCTTTTTACCGGGGGATTCTCTCTTATTTGCAATCGGCGGACTGGTTGGAAAGATGGGGGGTATCCCAATTGAAGCACTTGCGATTGGCTTGACAGTAGCCGCTATTTTAGGAGACATCGTGAATTATACTATTGGCTATTTCCTAGGAGAAACTCTCATTCGCAAGGGCTGGGTATTGTATCGCCATATAGAAAAATCTCGTGCCTACTTTGACAAAAACGGAACAAAATCTATTCTTTTAGCCCGTTTTATTCCAATTA
>CAXNHA010000025.1:0-11216 GCA_964202165.1 Candidatus Marinamargulisbacteria bacterium
ATTGTGCAATTAAGCTGTCATAACAGGCGGTATGTTGAAAAACCTCTACGGCTAGTTGGTGTTTGGTAGTAGCAGATAAGACACCATTTGATTTTTGGAGTTCAGCTAACAATTCAGGGTATAAAGATGGATTGACACACACACCAACAGAAGCAAAGTTTTTGGCAGCCGAGCGCAACATAGCAGGGCCTCCAATATCGATTTGTTCGATAGCTTCTTCAAAATTTACATGAGGGTTGGAGATGGTTTTTTCAAAGGGATAGAGATTGACTATAGCCAAATCGATAGGAACGATACCATGCTGATTACAAGCTTCTATATGAGAGGGGGTGTCCCGACGTGCAAGAAGGCCACCATGAATATGTGGGTGGAGGGTTTTTACGCGTCCGTCCATCATTTCTGGAAATCCAGTAATCTCGTCGAGAGGTATGGCAGGAATACCTGCATGAGATAATGCTAAAAAAGTGCCTCCTGTGGATAGGAGTTCAAAGTCTAGAGATACTAGTCCCCTTGCAAATTCAAGGAGTCCCGTTTTGTCGGATACGCTAATTAAGGCTCTTTTTTTCATGTTCATATTCCTTTTGGATGTCGTTTAGTGTGCTGATCAACAAGCGATGTTCTTTTTTTAGGATACGTTTGGAGAGTGTCTCTACGGTGTCATGCTCCAAGACAGAAACGGGCAACTGTTGAATAATAGGTCCCCCGTCTAGCGATTTGTCGACAAAATGAGTGGTGCAACCAGATAGTTTGACGCCATAGTCAAGTGCTTGTTTTTGAGCATGTAGTCCCTTAAATGCGGGTAATAAAGAGGGATGGATGTTGATAATTTTTTTGGGATACGCTTCCAAAAATGTTTCTCCCAACACGTGCATGTACCCTGCTAGTACAATCCATTCAGCACCGTGAGATTGAAACAGTGTCACAAGATGGGCCTCATAGGCTTTTTTTGACTCGAAAGACGTAGGAGAAATGCCAAAATAAGGAATGGTTGCTTTCTTAGCGTGCTCTAATCCAGTTGCTTGTGGATTGGAGCTAGATACCATACAAATTTTTGCTGAAAGCTTATCTGCTGCAATAGCTGTTAGGATGGCTTTTAGATTGGATCCTCGTCCTGATATCAGGACGCCAAGACGTAGCTTAGACAAGATGAACGTTTTTGCCAGTTGGACTGGACTGGACAAAACCAATTGGATAAATATCCTCTGAGGGAGGAATTTTTTCGGGAGAAATCACCACCATCCCGACACCCATGTTGAATACTCGGTACATTTCTTCTTCAGATACCTCACCTACTTTTTGCAAGGCAGAAAAAACAGAGGGTATTTTGAGGGTATCTTTTTTGATGATAACTTGCGTGTCACGGGGCATAATGCGGATGATGTTTTCTAAAAACCCCCCACCGGTAATATGAGCGATGCCTGTGATACGGTATTGGTTGAGCAGAGATAATATGAAGGAGACATAAATTTTTGTAGGGGTTGTTAGTGTTGTTGTAGGAATAGCATAGGCTTGCCATTCGGGTTTTGCAATAATACGGCGTACCAGGGAAAATCCACTGCTATGGATTCCTGATGAGGGCAATGCATAGACATAATCACCAGGGCTGATATGGGTGCCATTGATGAGTGTTTCTTTTTCAACAATACCTACGGAAAAGCCAGCAAGATCAAATTCTCCTGCATGGTAGAGATCATTCATTTCTGCCATTTCTCCTCCTACCAAAGAACAGCCGGCCTCTAAACATCCTTGGGTCATGCCATCAACGAGGCGTTTTATCTCTTCAGGAATCAATTTGTGGCATGCAATGTAATCTAAGAAGAAAAGGGGTTTTGCACCACAACAAATTAAATCATTGACACACATTGCAACCAGATCGATCCCGATAGTATCAAGCTGATTAGTATCAATCGCTACTTTTATTTTTGTTCCAACACCGTCCGTACAGCTAACCAAGAGAGGGTGTTTGTATCCGGGAGGAAGTTCAAAGTAAGAAGAAAATCCGCCCAATGTATTCTGAACAAAAGGGGAATAGGTTTTTTTGACAGATTCTTTAATCAACTCCACGGCACGGTTTCCTGAATCAATATTGACCCCAGAATCTGAATAATTCATATCATGAAACTCCTAGCTGAGTGTATGTATACGTATGCATTAAACCATTCGGATTGAGCCTCATCAAGCTGTTTTCTAGTGATTTCATCGGAGTCGTATCTTTTCTTGTTTGACCCGTCACATAAAATGTGAGTATAATCCCACCTCCTTTTGGCTTTTGGTTTTTTTTTTTTAGTTTTCGTAAATTTGGTTTGAAATGAATGATTGAATGACGTTATTTTAGGAGGTAGCAGATGGCAGTTAAGATCCGTTTAGCGCGTATGGGTAAGAAAAAGAAGCCTTTTTATCGGTTGGTGGTTATGGATGCTTCCAAGTCTCGTAACAGTGAGACAATTGAGATAGTGGGTGTATATGACCCTACCAGAGATCCTCTTCGTTTTGAAGTAAGTCCTGATCGTGTTAGGTACTGGCTTTCTGTTGGTGCTCAGCCAACAAAAGGTGTTTTGAGGCTCTTGTCAAAAGAAGGTTTTGTTGAGCCTATTGTTTTAGAGTCTTCTAATCAAGGGGTTTCAAAAAAATCCCTAAAAACTGCCTAAATTATATAAGGGGTGTGTTCTTAAAAAGAAGGGTAGACGTGGCTATGAAATTACTTGTTGAGACTATTGTAAAGTCTTTGGTGGATGATGTGGACGGTGTGTTGGTTAAAGAAACAGCTGGAGATAGCATTGTTATTTTGGAAATTATTGTTTCCTCAGACGATGTTGGAAAAGTCATCGGTAAAGAAGGGCGGATAGCGAATGCTATTCGGACTGTTGCCAAGGCGGCAGCTGCTAAGAACAATAAAAAAATAACGGTTGAGATTGTGAGTCATATGAATACAGGGGTTAGCCATTAAGCAGATTTTGTCTTTATGAAATGTGTTGTTTTGACACTTTTTCCGGAGGAAATGGCAGCTTATTTTTTGAAAGGCTTGATTGGAAAAGCATATAGGGCGGGGTACTTTGATATTTCGTTTAAGAACTTAAGAGATTACTCTCAAGATGCATACCAAAAAGTGGATGATTACCCTTTTGGAGGAGGGCAAGGACTTGTCTTACGTGGAGACGTTCTTGTTAATGCTGTAAAAAGTATTGAACATTATGGGCAGTATCGTTTATTATGTCCGTGCCCAACTGGTGTTAAATTTACAGATGTGCATGTAAAACAGTGGAAGGGTGAATCAAAAGGAATTATTTTGCTTTGTGGCTATTATGAGGGAATAGATGAGAGAGTTTTTCATCTACTGCCTGTTCAAAAAGTTTCACTGGGTTCTTTTATACTCACTTCTGGCGAATTGCCTGCTTTGGTTATACTAGATGCCCTTGTGAGAACCATTCCAAATGTGTTAGGAAATCCGGCATGTATTGAAGATGAATCGTTTTATGGAGGGTTGCTGGAATACCCTCAGTTTACGCACCCTGATCAAATTGATGGGGTAGGCGTTCCAAGTGTTTTATTGAGCGGGCATCATAAAAACATCACTCTTTGGAAGCGTGAACAGTCTTTGAAAAAAACATTGTGGGGATGTCCTTCTTTGTTTGACCAGCAGTCTTTGTCCGCTGATGATCGGAGTTGTTTAACTGATATTTTACGAGGAGAAAAAAATGACTAAATTATTGATTCAAGAGTTAGAAAAATCATGGCAAAGAGGGACTCTTCCAGATATTCGTGTGGGAGATACGGTTTCTGTTGGGTGGACGATTGTAGAAGGTAAAAAAAAGCGGGTGCAAAAATTTGAAGGTATTGTGATCAAAATGACTGGTATTCGTTCGAGAGAGTCGATCACTATCCGAAGGATCATTGATAAAGTTGGCGTTGAAAAAACGTTTTTGTTGCATTCGCCTCTTTTGGCTGAATTGGTGGTTGTCTCAAAAGGTAAAGTTCGTCGTGCAAAGCTCACCTATCTTCGCGATCGCATAGGTGTAAAAGCGACTCGTGTGAAAGTTCGGAAAAACAAGGCTATAGTAGTCCCAGGGGTTTTGGAAGAAATTTCTGATCCAGCTGTTATAGCACAGGAAGCAGGGCCAGAACCCGTAGATGCCTAGCGTTGGGATCGTAGGTGCTACGGGGTATACAGGCTTAGAGCTATTACGATATCTTTCGGATCATCCTAAAGTAGAGGTCGCTTATGTTTTTTCTCGGGAGTTTTCAGGAAAAAAACTAGGGGATATTTTTCCACATCTCACCCGTTTTTCTTCTCTTGTTTTTCAGGAGTTTTTGCCTGATCAATTGCCTCCTATGGATGTTTGCTTTCTGGCTTTACCGCATGGGTTATCACAGATGGTGATGGCTTCTTTGCTTGCAACAGGGATGAAGGTCGTGGATTTGTCTGCTGACTTTAGATTAAAAAGTGACGCTCAATATGAGGCTTTCTATGGACAGCCACATTCTCAACCTCATCTGATGCAACATGCTGTCTACGGATTGCCAGAGTTGTACAGAGAAGCCATTCAAACCTCTCAGCTATGTGCCAACCCAGGGTGTTATCCAACGGCTTCTATTTTAGGATTGTATCCATTGGTTAAGAAAAAATGGGTTTTATCAACGCCTATCATTGATGCAAAATCAGGTGTCTCAGGGGCAGGGAGATCTCCTAAAAAAGAGTTGTTGTTATGCGAAGCTAGCGAGGATTGTGTGGCCTATGGTACAGGGATTCATCGACACTTACCCGAAATAGAAGCCTATCTCCATTGCTCTGTTCTTTTCTCCCCTCATCTTGTTCCGATGAAACGGGGTATGTTGGCTACGATGTATCTTGATATTCCGTCAGACATTACGCAGTCAGATGTTGAATCACTTTATACAGATACCTACAAGGAGGATTCCTTTGTTACCATTTGTAGTGGCGATCCTCCTCATACAAAAGAGGTTTCTGGGACCAATCGGTGTAGGATTGGATTTAAAAAAGTGGGGCATCAGCTGGTTGTTTTTTCTGTGATTGATAACCTTGGAAAAGGTGCTTATGGTCAAGCTGTCCAGAATATGAATCTCATGTGTGGATATCCTGAGACACTTGGTTTAGCCCAAGTTCCGTTGTGGATTTAGGAGAAAACGGCATGCCATGCTTTTCTGATTTGGACGGTATTTTTGCAAACGGAATTCATGCGGGGATTAAAGCAAATGGATCCAAAGACCTTGGATTTATTTGGATGCCAGATGCAGTAGGATCGGCAGGGGTGTTTACCCAAAATCAATTTGTGGCTTCTTCGGTCGTGTTTACCAAACATAACTTATCTAAAAATGTCCTTAAAGCTGTGATTGTCAATTCTGGCAATGCCAATGCGGGCACAGGTCGAATCGGAGAGGAAGCAACGTGCCAAATGGCCTCTGTTTTGGCAACTGCTTTGGGGATATCTGCTCAGGAAGTGGCGGTTGCTGCAACGGGAAAAATAGGGGAAATCTTTCCTTTTGAAATTGTTAAACAAGGGATTGATGATCTTATGAAAAATCCTTTTGTAAAAAATGGGCACGCTGTTGCAGAGGCTATCCTTACCACGGACTTGTGTACTAAGACGGTGTATAAAGAAGCAGTGATCGGAGGAAAAACCATTGTCATTTCTGGGATTACCAAAGGGTCAGGTATGATTGCGCCACATATGGCGACTACGCTTACATTTTTGGTGACAAATGCTCATATTTTGTCAGATCCCTTACAAACCTATTTGGGTGAGTCAATCGAGAATTCTTATAATATGGTATCTATCGATACAGATACATCTACAAATGACATGGCGTTGCTGTTTTCTATTGTAAAAAAAAGTACAGCTTTTACCACAAAGCAAGAGTGGGATGCATTTTGACAGTTGTTAACAGATGCGTGTATAGATTTGGCCAAGCAAATTGCTAAAGATGGAGAGGGGGCTACCAAACTTATCGAAGTATTTGTAGAGGGTGTCGTTTGTCGGGATATGGCAAAAAAAATAGCCTTGAATGTTGTTAACTCTCCTTTGGTGAAAACAGCTATTCATGGTGCAGATCCAAATTGGGGGCGTATTTTGGCTGCGGCGTGTCGGGATACCCAATATCCTATCGATGTTAATAAAATAGAATTGAAAATAGGAGATCAGCAGGTATTTTTTCACGGAACCCCTGTTTTATTTGATAAAGAACTGGTTATCAAGATGCTTAAAAAAGAAGAGGTCTACATTTCTTTAAATTTGCATGATGGGAATGCTTCTGTGACAGCCTGGGGATGTGATCTGACAAAGGGCTATGTCGATATTAATACCTCTTATTGTTAGGAAATGCTGTGATGCGATCTGAAAAACAAATAGCAGTGATTAAATATGGTGGCTCTTTAATGCATCAACCTATCTCGCAACAAATTTTTGCCAGAGATGTTTTGTGGATGCAAGAAAATGGCATTTTGCCTTTGATTGTTCATGGCGGAGGAAAATTGTTGAGCCATTGGATGAAAAAAATGGGTAAAGAACCCGTGTTTATTGAAGGATTTCGCTATTCTGATTTGGAGACAACTGAGCTAAGCGAAATGGTTTTGTCAGGTATTACAAGTGGCAAAATTGTCCGTATTCTTACAGAAAATGGGATCTTGGCTGTTGGCTTGTCTGGTAAAGATGCGGCTTTCCTTGAGTCAGAAAAAATGACCTCTCCTCTAGGCAAGGATTTGGGGTTTGTTGGAAAAGTAAGGCATGTGAAAGTAGAGGTGATGGATGCTTTGTTGCAACAAGGATTTGTGCCAGTTGTATCCTCTATTGCCTCTGATGACGCAGGAAATACCCTTAATCTTAATGCAGATACAGTTGCTCAAGCGATTGCGGTTGCTGTGAAGGCACGGTATTTGATTTTTTTAACAGATGTCAACAAAGTGTTGATTGACCAACAGGAATTGTCGACAGTGTCTCAATCTGAATTGGAAAGGCTCATTACCCATCCTGATGTGACAGGCGGCATGCTTCCAAAGTTGCATGCATGCCAAGAGGCCTTGCGAGGAGGTGTTTCTCAAGTGGAAATTGTTCATGGAAGTTTGGATCATGTGGTAAAAATGGCCTTGGGAGATACACCCATAGGAACACGATTTTATACGGAAGGAGATCACGATTGACACATTTTTTGACAGTGGCAGACTTTGATTCTTCAACACTCAACGCTATTGTGGAAAATGCACGCATCCTTAAGTATCAACAAAAATCTGGGATTTCGCATCGGCTTTTAGAAGGGAAGGGACTGGCCATGATTTTTGAAAAACCTTCTAATCGTACTAGAATTGCGTTTGAAATGGGGATTTTTCAATTGGGAGGCTATTCTATTTTTCTTCAAAAACAAGATGTTGGTATGGGAGATAGAGAGCCTATTAAAGATGTTGCAAGGGTTTTGTCACGCATGACAGATGTGGTGATGATTCGTGCATTGTCTCACCATACATTGGATGAATTTTCTCGGTATGCCACTGTTCCTGTTATCAATGGGTTGTCAGATACCCATCATCCTTGTCAGGCCATGGCAGATATGGTGACAATTTTAGAAAAAAAACCAGATCATCCCAAACCCATTGTGGCCTATGTGGGAGATGGCAACAATGTGTGTCGGTCTCTCATTGAGATTTGTCAAAAAATGAACGTTTGTATTCGCGTTGCCTGTCCAAAAGGGTATGAACCATCTATTCGTCCTGATTTTTTGTCGCACTCTCCGAGAGAGGTTGTGGATGGAGCGGATGTTGTGTATACAGATGTTTGGATATCTATGGGGCAAGAATCAGATTGTACACAGAAAATGAATGATTTTAAAGAATTTACGGTCACCAAAGATCTCATGGCCTGTGCCAAGTCAGATGCTATTTTTATGCATTGTTTGCCAGCTATTCGAGGGCAAGAAGTGGATGATGAGGTGATTGAATCAAGCCAGTCTGCTGTTTTTGATCAAGCTGAAAATCGACTTCATGCACACAAAGCAATACTCATGTATTTGCTAGAATCTAATCTGAAAAAATAAGGAGAGATATATGGTTCGGACAGCTAAAAAAGTGATTTTGGCCTACTCAGGAGGACTGGATACCTCAGTTTGTATTCCATGGATCAAAGAGAAATACCATTGTGAGGTTATTGCAGTGGCTGTGGATTTGGGCCAAGAAGAAGATTTTTTGGCATTAGAAACAAAGGCTATTCAAAGCGGGGCCTCTAAAATTTTTATCAAAGATTTGACAGAGGTTTTTGCCAATGAGTATCTTTTGCCCGCCCTTAAAGCACACGCGGTTTATGAAAATAAATACTTACTGGCCACAGCGTTGGGTAGGCCATTGATTGCCAAAGCGTTGGTAGATATTGCCATACAAGAAGGGGCGGATGCAGTCGCACATGGATGTACAGGAAAAGGGAACGATCAAGTGCGGTTTGATTTGACATTTATGGCATTGGGGCCTGATCTTGCCATTATTGCCCCTGTGAGAGAGTGGGAATTTAAATCCCGTGAAGAAGAAATGGATTATGCAAAGCGGCTCAATATTCCTGTGAAAGTGACAAAAGACAAACCGTATTCTATTGATATGAATGTGTGGGGATGTGCCATTGAATGTGGTGTTTTAGAAGATCCTTGGCAAACACCGCCAGAGGATATCTTTACCATGACAACCTTGCCAAAATATGCACCAGATAAACCTCAAACTATTGAGCTAGATTTTGAAAAAGGGGTTCCGGTTGCGTTGGATAATGTTAAGATGTCATTTCTTCAAATGATCAAAATACTCAATGGCTATGCAGGTAAACATGGCATCGGAATAAGTGATTTGATCGAAGATCGGTTGGTAGGTATCAAATCGCGGGAAGTGTATGAATGTCCTGCCGGACAGGTGTTGTTGACTGCACATCGTGATCTTGAAAATATGGTGTTGGACAGAGACACGATTGCACTTAAATCTACTCTTTCAGAGGTGTATGCGAGACTGATTTATAATGGGCAGTGGTTTTCTCCTCTTCGAGCTCACATTGATGCTTTTGTTGACTCCTCTCAAGCTTTTGTAACAGGGACGGTGCGATTGGAATTGTACAAAGGAACAGCACGTATTGTTGGACGAAAATCACCGTATGCCTTGTATTCTCACGCCTTGTCTACCTATGACAACGAAGATACCTTTAATCATCGTGCTGGAGAAGCTTTTTGTCAGTTGTGGGGGTTGCCTTTAAAAATTGCAGCTTCTGTTCAAAAGAAAGTTTAGACGGTGGTTCAACTATGGGGTGGACGATTTGAAAAAAAAATTGATCAAGAAGCCTCGGCCCTTAGTTTTTCTTTAGCCGTTGATAAACGGCTTTTCATGTATGATATTTTGACAAACAGTGCCCATGCCAATGCCTTGCATCGGGCTGGTTATTTGACCGATATGGAACGAGACGTGCTCATCCATACCCTTCATGCACTTCCTGCACCACATGGTGATGAGCCAGATGAGGATGTTCATAGTTATGTGGAGCGGTTGGTGACAGAAAAAGCAGGGGAAGTGGGAAAAAAGCTACATACCGGAAAATCACGCAATGACCAAGTGCTTACAGATGTTCGGCAATTTTTAAAAGCGTCTCTTTTGGAGATTATGGAAGAGTTGACTATGTTACGACGTGTTTTGTTTGAACGTGCAAAAGAGACGGTGGATGTGGTGTTTCCAGGATTTACTCATTTTCAGCCAGCTCAGCCAGTGTCTTTGGCGCATCATTTTTTGGCTTACTATGAACAGTTTAGCCGAGATCATAGCCGGTTTAAACATGTTTTGCTTCAGACAGATGTTTGTCCTTTGGGATCCGGCGCTTTAGCAGGTAGCAACTATCCTTTGGATCGTCAGTTGATTGCAGCTGAATTGGGATTTTCTAGCATGTCTTCAAATAGCATGGATGCTGTTGCTGATCGAGATTTTTTATTAGAATTTTTATCAGCAGCCTCTATTTGTATGACCCATTTGTCGCGGTTTTGTGAAGAGCTTGTTTTGTGGAATTCACCCCTCATTAAATTTGTAGAAATTGGGGATGATTTTACCACGGGAAGCTCGCTCATGCCGCAAAAAAAGAATCCAGATATCGCTGAGTTAATTCGAGGAAAATCCGGACGTATCTTGGGTCATTATGTAGCACTTACGCACATTATGAAGGCTTTGCCACTGACCTATAACCGCGATTTTCAAGAAGATAAACAACCGCTTTTTGATACGGTGGATACACTCAAATTATGTCTGACATGTTTTGCAAAAATGATCCAATCTGTTGTTTTTCAGAAAGAGGGGATTCAAATGGCCCTTAAAAAAGGGTATATGTTGGCCACAGATATGGCGGATTATTTGGTTGCCAAAGGGATCCCCTTTCGGCAAGCACATGAGATTGTGGGTCAGGTGGTGTTGATGGCTAGTCAAAAAAAAGTGGGGCTTGAGGACTTATCAATCAATGATTTTAAATCGATTTCTGATATATTTGACTCTGATGTTTTGGGTGTGTTTGATTATGTACAAGCTGTAAACAAAAAAGACATTGAAGGTGGGACGGCTTTTAAGCAGGTTAAACTGCAGTTGAAGAAGATTCAGGAGGAAAATAGTAGGAGTATAGAAAAATGAGTAACAAATCGTTTACAGAAGGAAGTATTAAGGGTAACACTAAGCCAGTTAGCTCTTCTCCTAAGCCCCCAGCTCCAAACCCTCGACCGCCTGTTCAAAAATCATAAAGATAAGAGGAAAACAAATGGCAATAGAGCAAACACTGGTATTTATCAAGCCAAAAAGTGTAGAAAAGCAAATAGTGGGAGAAATTATCACCCGGTATGAAAAAAAAGGCTTAAAGCTAGTGGCCCTTAAATTGGTGACACTTTCTGAGGAATTGGCCAAAAAACATTATGAAGAACATAAAGAAAAGTCGTTTTTTGGCAGCATCGTAGCCTCTATTACATCAAGCTCGGTAGTGGCAATGGTGTGGGAAGCTCCAGAGGCTGTCGCAATCGTACGATTGATGAATGGTGCAACAAACGGAGCCGTGGCACAACCAGGCACGATTCGTGGGGACTTTGCAATCGATTTTACAGATAATGTGGTGCATGCCTCGGATTCGGTTGAAAATGCCAAACGGGAAATTGCCCTTTTCTTTCCTGAGTTGGGGTGAAGCCTTTTCATTTGTATCTTCCCGGATTTTTAGGTAGTCCAGATG
>CAXNHA010000026.1:0-11159 GCA_964202165.1 Candidatus Marinamargulisbacteria bacterium
ATAGGGTCGTCCCATGTTTGACAGGAGAGGAGGTGTCGAAATGTGGTGGCATTGTGGGAGGCATTTGTGCCTAAGATATCAGGGATAGATTGATTAAGGATTGCAGGATCCCATATTTTTTCTTCAATTGAGGTTGAGTCCACCTCAAATAGGTGTGATTTACAAGACCCAGATAATTCATCACCACCATCTTCGCTTGCAAAGACAATGCTTTTTACGGTTCCTAATTTTTGCAGTGCCTTGGCCAATTTATACGCTTGAGAAATGGAGGTGGTGCCCAAAAGATGATGCGTCGCAGATGCTGGATGACACAAAGGTCCCACGAGGTTAAAGATGGTGCGGTGGGGTATTTTTTTTCGGATAGGGGCTATTTTTGCAACGATAGGATGATGTGCTCTGGCAAACAAAAAACAAAGATTGTGACGATTAAACTGATCAATAATAGACTCTGGATGATCTAAAATTGGGATGCCAAGGCTATCAATAAAATCAAAACTACCATTGGGCATTCTAGAGCCACGATTACCATGTTTTGCAACAGATAGGCCCATTGCACCACACACGATTGATGCACATGTTGAGATATTAAATCGATTTTTTTTACCCCCCCCTGTACCACAGATGTCTAGGAGAGGAAGAGGAAGGCCAACAGATAGCATGTGGGATCGAATAAACTTGGAAAACCCAACCAATTCCTCAGTAGATTCACCTCTGTCAAACAAAGATACCAATACCGATTGGCTGCTATCAGATTCATCTGGCAAATGGTCACATAGGCGTGCTGCACACCGGTAAGACTCCTCTTCACTAAGATAAGCGCCACTTTGGACTATGTGAAGATAGTCAACGAGCCTCATAGGTCAATGGGAGATTGTAAAATGCTACCAATGGAGGAAGCTTGTTTGTCGTGATGAAGAATGTCATCTAACATTTTAATAAAATTAACAAACCCGATTAGATAGGCCTCTATTGTTGATTTGAGTTCTTTTTCTTTTAAAAAATCTTCTTCAATATCTTCTTCCAAATATCCTTCAGAAAAAAGTTCGGGCAATTTTGAATGAATAATAAGGCTTTCATGGGCATTCTCGCTCATTTCTACCAAACGATCGACATGGATAAATTTTTTGTACAAACTAGCCAAATGCAAAACCTCTGCTTGTTTTTGAGAGCAATCCACAGATGCCTCTGAATAGATATCTACAATTTCAATGAGCTTGGTTTCTTTGTCAAAAAAAGAATACTCTATCTCAATAAAAATAGGATATTTTTCCAATGTTTTAACCGATTCTGGGAGCTGCTTGAAGCCATGAATTTGGTCATTAACAACTATGAGATCAGGTTTTAACAACATATGTTTGGCCACATATCGCTCTACGTATGTGCCCGAAGATTCCGAGGAGAATTTGTCACCATAGACCACAAAAAAATGTTTTTTAATAAATGTGGCAAGTAACGTATAAATCATAATGAGGCCCTTTTTTAAACCAGGGGGCTGGCTTCTTTTTCTAATAATTTACCACTCGGTGTATCGGAAAATTTTTTGAAATTCTTAGAAAATTCTGTGGCCAACTTTATCAGGCTAGCATCATAAGCAACTTTGTCCTGCCATGTGTTTTTTGGATTTAGAATAAGAGAGGATACGTTTGGAAGAGAGGTTGGAATTTTAAAGTTAAAAACAGGAAACGTCTCGTAAGATACGTCTTCAATCGATCCATCTAAGATGCTGTCAATGATGGCCCGCGTTTCTGTAAGCCCGATTCTTTTCCCAATGCCATAAGCACCACCGTTCCAACCTGTATTTACCAAATAGGCTTTGGATCCGTGTTCGATCATTTTTTCGCCTAGAATATCTGCATATCGGGTTGGGTGTACCATCAAAAATGCTCGGCCAAAACAAGCTGAAAAAGTAGCGGTTGGTTCTGTAACACCAAGTTCGGTCCCCGCCACTTTGGCCGTATAGCCACTCAGGTATTGGTACATAGCCTGCGTATTGGTCAATTTGGACACTGGGGGAAGCACGCCGTATGCATCGCAGGTAAGGAAAATAATAATACTGGCATGGGTGCCTTTTGACACGGGCTTAACACGGTTGTTGATATGGGTGATAGGATAAGAAACCCGGGTGTTTTCTGTTTTCTGTGAAGAGGTAAAATCCACAATGCCTTGATCAGAAAAACAGACGTTTTCCAACAACGCATTTCGTCGAATAGCGGCATAAATATCGGGTTCTTTTTCTTGAGTGAGATCAATTGTCTTTGCGTAGCATCCGCCCTCAAAATTAAAAATACCTTCTGCATCCCAGCCATGTTCATCGTCGCCAATTAAAAGACGTTTTGGATCGGTTGATAAGGTTGTTTTCCCTGTTCCCGAGAGCCCAAAAAACAGAGCAGTATCTCCATTTTTTCCTTGATTTGCTGAACAGTGAAAGGCACCGATTTTTTTTAAAGGCAAAAAATAATTCATAATTGAAAAGATGCCTTTTTTCATTTCACCGCCATACCACGTATTTCCAATAAGGGTCATTTTTTCTTCGATATTAAACGCGATAAAGGTTTCGCTACGAAGTCCCCATTTTTTAAAATCTTTGCAGGATGTTTTGCATGCGTTTAGGATGGTCCAATCGGGTTTAAAAGATGCCAATGCTTCGGGATCTGGTTGGATAAACATGTTTTTAAAAAAATGAGCTTGCCAAGCAACCTCTGTGATCAATCGAACAGACAAGCGGGTATCTGGATTGGTACCGCAAAATCCATCCATGACATATAGTTTTTTTCCATTTAACTGAGTAAGAGAAAGTGTTTTTAAATGATCCCAAGTGCCCTGATCGATGGGCTTGTTGTCTGATCCAGAATCCACCCACCACACTGATTTTTCTGACTCTGGATTTTTTACAACATATTTATCTTGGGCAGATCGACCTGTAAAAGACCCTGTATCTACAGTGATTGTTCCAGTAGAGGTTTCGTAGCATGTTTCATATCCAGCAAGCTGCGTGTTTTTCTCGTGCTGGTAAAGCTCTTCATAAGAAAGATTTCTAAACAAAGTGGTCCATTCTGTCAGCCCAATTTCTGCTAGATTTATAGTGTGCGTAGTACCCGTTGGCATTTCTTCATATACTCCTTCGAAAATGATAAGAAATTAAAAAAACAACAGCCATTCAACTATACACAGTTTGCAGTGTCTCCACCAGTCGTAAGTTTGTATGCTAGGATGTTTTGGTATATGGATATTTCTGACATAAAATGGAAGTTTTCTGACAAGCTTTCTACAACGCAACTTCCTGAAGAGATGCGGGATTTTTTTCTGTCCTTACTAACCTCTTTTTTAGAAGGACAAACAGGTCAATTGGAATGGCATCATATTCAACCCCTCTTAAAAGAAGACCTGCTTGCTGTAGACAATTTGGACAACTCGTATGAGGCGTTTGGATATGAGGCTTTGTCGCAAGTGGCCATTGTTAAGCTCAATGGAGGACTGGGTACAACGATGGGTTGTCAGGGTGCAAAATCGGCTATTCCTATTCATGTTAATCAAACGTTTTTGGATGTTTTACACAACCAAGTACAACATCTTCGAGATCAGTACAATGTTCCAATACCGCTCATTCTTTTAAATAGCCCGTATACAATTAAAGACAGTGCCAGAATTTTAAGCAAAGATCAGGCCTATATAAATGTTGTTCAGCATATGTTTGCACGCATTGACGCAACCTCTATGTATCCGTTTTCATGTGCAGATAACCCCTCCCAAGAATGGTATCCTCCCGGGCATGGCGATTGCTTACACGCCCTATATTGGAGTGGCACGTTACAACGGTTGAAGGCATCTGGTATCCGCTATCTGTTTGTATCAAATGCAGATAATCTAGGCCCCTTGATACATCCTAAAATCCTTGGGTACATGGTCAAAAAAAATCTAGAGATGCTCATAGAGACCACTCCAAAAACGTTGGCAGATGTCAAAGGTGGTGCACTCATCCGCTACGATGGGAGACTCCGGCTCTTAGAAAGAGCTCAGGTTGGGGATGCGTACATGGCGTGTTTTGAAGATATGTCATTGTTTCCTGTTTTTAACACCAACAATATTTGGTTAACATGCGATGCAATTGAGAGTTTTGTCTCTCAAAAAAAGAAGTTGGACTTAATTGTTAATCCAAAAGATATTGATTCCAAACGTGTCTATCAATTGGAGACAGCCTTGGGATCGGCTATTAGTCAATTTGATCGCACGGCATCGATTGTGGTTAATCGAGAGCGGTTTTTGCCTGTCAAAAAAACAAGTGATTTATTGGTTATCAAGTCGGATCTTATTCAAAAAAAACAAAACTTATCAACCTTGCATTTTGAGTCAGACCTTCATTTGAATAATTATCCATTGATTCAGCTTGGATCTTGTTTTGATACGATTCAAGGATTTAATGAGCGATTTGCTCATATTCCTTCGTTAAAACAACTCAAGAGCCTTTCTATAGAAGGCGATGTCGTATTTGGACCGGATGTTATTCTGAAGGGATCGGTTTCCATCAAGGTGGCGCCTGGAAAACAGATCACGTTAAGCCATTGCACATTAGAAAATGTAGAAAAAGTATTTGCCTAACGCAATCCCTACCTTCCTCTGGCAGGTTATCAAGCCATACAAATGGCATTATTTTATGATGTTTCAGATACCGATGGTAGGCGTTGCGTTTCATATCTTGAATAGCTATGCCCTGAAGCTTATTGTTGATTCTGGGACAAGTGGCAAAATTGTTTCATCATGGGATATCGGCTATCCGATAGCGATTTTCATTGGAATTGCCTTATTTCAAGAGATAGTTTGCAGGGCCGGGCAATGGGCATTTAATAAATCCCAGCCCTATATTAGGGGTCAAATCATAAGTAAAGCTTATGAATATGTGCAAAATCACTCCTATACGTTTTTTCAAAATACACATAGCGGTTCAATTGCTAGCAAGATTAAGGGAATTGTTAGCGGATACGATACTGTTTTTGAATATATTTGGTTTAAAATAACCAATCCCTTTGCAATATGTATATTCGGAACGTTATCTTTGGTCTTTATTAATTTGCAGTTGGCAACTTTGGTTTTCGTTTGGTGCATTGTATTTTTTGTTGTAGGGCTAAAAATGGCCCTAAAACTGAGTATATTTTCACAAAAATCAAATGACCTAAAACATACTGCCATTGGCATGATCGCAGATAATATCACGAATGTTTTTACAATTTTTTCATTTTCTGCGAAGCGAAGAGAGATAAAGAAAATACGATATTTTACCTGTGGCGAAGTTGCAGATCTGGATTATAAAAAGAATCTATATTCATTCAAATTCAACTGTATTGGGGCAGGCTTGTTCGTGGGAATGTCATCAACGGCTCTTATTTATACCGCTCATTTGCGTTATGCAAACCAAATCACAGTAGGAGATTTCGCCTATGTTGTTACTATTTTGTACAAAATAATCTACGATATTTGGGCACTCTCAGTGCAAGCGGGAAGCTTTTTTGACAAGCTCGGCGAATTCAAATCCTCCTTCTCAATCCTACAAATCCCGCAGGATACGATTGATAAAAAGGACGCAAGGGAGCTAGTGATATAGATATATGAAAAACTTCATTCACTTTAAAAACGTTGAGTTTGCCTACGAGAATACCCACAAGGTTTTTGATGGGCTTGATTTGCAAATCGCCAAAGGGCAAAAAGTAGGAATTGTCGGGCATTCGGGAGCTGGGAAATCAACGCTGATTAACCTTCTCCTCAAGAATTTTGCCATTAGGAATTATACACATTGGGATAAGCCGTCTGGGGAAATTCGTGAAAATAACGAAGGTGGAGACATTCTCATCAACAATCAAAGCATTTATGATGTTTCTTCTGACAGTCTACGTTCGCAAATCTCGTTAATTCCGCAGGACATCATGCTTTTTCATCGCACAATTGGCGAAAATATTGGCTATGCTAAAGAGGATGCAGCGCACATCGAGATTGAAGCGGCAGCAAAAGCTGCGAATATTCATGAATTTATTGAAAGCTTACCTGAACAATACAATACCTTTGTTGGCGAAAGAGGGGTTAAGCTATCTGGTGGTCAACGTCAACGTATTGCAATTGCTCGTGCAATCCTCAAAAATGCAGCAATTTTGATACTTGATGAAGCGACATCTAGCCTTGACTCACAAACCGAAAATGAAATCCAAAAATCTATCAACACAATGCTGAAAGCAAATCATGCAACGGTGATTGCAATCGCCCACAGGCTTTCAACTATTAAACATCTGGATAGAATTGTTGTCATAGAAAATGGTAAAATCGTTGAGGATGGATCATTTCAAGACTTGCTCGCCAAAGATGGTGGAAAATTTAAGCAAATGTGGGACAGTCAGGTGAATGGGATGGTGCTGTGATAAAAGAGACTTTTGGAACACTTGCAATAGTACTGACATTTATTGGATTTGTACCCTATATAAACTCTATATTAGCCAACAAAACAAAGCCGCATGCTTTTTCTTGGATTATTTGGGGGACGTCAACATTTACAATTTTTATTGCTCAAATTTACAACAATGGCGGTGCAGGTTCTTGGTCGATTGGTATTTCTGGTGTCATCACAATTGCAATTGCAATACTTGCATACTATAAAAAATATGATGATAGCATTACAAAAACAGACTGGATATTTTTACTGATAGCACTATCAGCCATACCCTGTTGGTACGCTACATCAAATGCACTGTATGCTGTTATCATCCTTGCAGGAGTTGATATCATGGGATATTTGCCAACCTTGAGAAAGGCTTATGATAAACCGCACGAAGAACAAATCTCACTTTTTATTATTATGTCTGTTAGAAATATTTTTTCTATAATAGCACTCAGTCAATACTCTGTAACAAATCTACTCTTTCAAGTATCAACCATTATCGCAAACCTGCTTGTGATTGCTATACTACTGTTCAAAAGAAAACTGGAGCGGGAGACGAGATTCGAACTCGCGACCACAAGCTTGGAAGGCTAGTACTCTACCAACTGAGCTACTCCCGCATCATCCGAAGGCGCCATACTACTAAAAAGGAGGGCTCTTTACAAGCACCCTAGGCAATCAGCTGAATGGGAGCGTATTTGGCCATTAGCTTTTTTTCTTGATACCCAAATCGAATGAGCAGAAGGGTCTGATCGCCAGAACCCTCCACCGATATAATGGTGCCCTCACCCCATTGGGTGTGCATGATCTTACTCCCTGGTGTATATCCTTTTATTTGGGATTGGGCTACTTCAAAATGGGAGTAGGTGTCGGGTAATTTCTGAACAACATGCTCATTTTTTTGAAGAAGATGTGCTGGAATTTCTGATACAAATCTTGACACATCATTTGTCCAAATTTCACCAAAAATCAATCGTCGTGAACAATGGGTAAGAAATAATTTCTGCTTGGCTCGGGTCATAGCCACATAACAGAGACGTCGCTCTTCCTCAATCTCATCGGGAGAGAGCTTTGACTTGTAATGGGGTAAAATGCCTTCCTCAATACCTGCAAGGACAACGGCTTCAAATTCCAAACCTTTGGCACTGTGAATGGTCATAACGGTCACAGCATCCTCTACAGAGGTGGCTTGATCGTCCCATTCTGATCGCAATGAGATATGGTTTAAAAACCCTTCCAAGGACCATTCTTCTTCTCTAGCCAAAGAGATCAGCTCCAAAATGTTATCCAAGCGATCTGTGTCACGACTATCCAGTAAAAATTGTTTGTAGCCTGTTTCTTCTAAAATGAAATGAATTAAGGTTCCGATACGATCGTGAGATAAGGTCTCATATTTGGAATGTATACGGTCTAGTATGTCAAAAAAATTTGCCAATGATGCCTTCGCCCTGTTGGTGAGGGTGTTCAATGATAGACAGTTTCTGATGGGATAAGCACCTTTTTGAAAGGCAGCCTTTATTTTTTCCAAAGAGGTACTCCCAATAGATCGACTAGGGATGTTGACCACTCGTTCAAATGCCAGTCCATCATTTTCATTAAGAATCAGTCGTAGATAGGCAACGATGTCTTTGATTTCAGATCGCGAAAAAAAAGCAACCCCTTGGATCATTTTGTAAGGAATCTGAAGCAGGATGAGTGCTTCTTCTAATGCCCTGCTTTGGGCGTTTGTTCTGAGAAGAATGGCCATCTGCGAGAAAGAAATGGACAAGCTGTGATTTTTTTTTAGCCATTTTGCAATAGCGGAGGCCTCTAATTTCTCATCATAAAAAGACTGTATTTGAATCAGCTCACCACCTTCATGTTGCGTCCATAGGGTTTTGGGTTGACGCTGCGTATTGTGAGAAATTACAGCATTTGCAGCATCTAATATGGGTTTTGTAGATCGGTAGTTCTGTTCAAGAAAAATAGTTTTTGCGTGGGGATAATCTTTTTGAAATCCCAACATATGGGCGTTGCTGGCTCCACGCCACGAATAAATTGTTTGGTCAAAGTCGCCTACAACGGTGAGCTGTTGGTGAGCCTCTGCCAACAACTTAATCAAGCGGTATTGGGCCATATTTGTATCTTGATATTCATCGACAAGGATAAAGGGCAGTTTGTCTTGAAAGTCTTTTAAGATATCGGGATAGGTCTCAAGCAATAAAACGGCATATAAAATCAAGTCGTTAAAATCCAGTAAATAGTACGTATTGAGATACTTTTGATAATGGATATAGAGTGCTTTGATACGAGAATCCCAATGCTTTCCCACAGCATCTTGATCAATTTTATCTGGCAAAATAAGCCTGTTCTTAACATCTTGAATTGAAAAAAGGACAGAATTTGGCGAAAAATACGTTTCGGAAAGGTTTTGTTCTTTTAGGAGAGACTTGATGATTTTGAGTTGATCACTTTGATCACAAATTGCAAACGACTCTCCGCGGTTTAACCGTTTAAAGTGGTGCCTCAACATATTGGCACAGAAAGCGTGAAAGGTAGAGACAACGGGCGTTTTTTGTGTGCTTATCCGAGATAAGATTCTGTCTTTCATTTCTTTAGCCGCTTTGTTGGTAAACGTAATAGCCAGAATATGATCAGGATATACGCCCATGTCGCGTATGTAATACAAGATTTTTTCTGTGATAACAGTTGTTTTTCCAGAGCCTGCTCCTGCGACAATCATGAGAGGACTCCCAACATGTTGTACGGCTTCTATCTGTTGTGGATTTAATGACACATTCATAAAAGATCTCTTCCTTTAATGGCCTCTACGAGGGTATGTGGGGCTATCAAGCCGGAAAACAAGAGGGGTGTTTTTCCTTGACGATACAGCACACATAAAGGCACGCTATTTTGCCCTAATTGCTGTAATAAAGCGGTTATGACGGGGTCTTTTTTAGTCCAATCTGCTTTTATAAGGATGACAGAATTTGTTTTGAGAAAACGTAAAAATGTTGGGTTAGAAAACACTCTTTTTTCATTTACTTGGCAGGTGATACACCACGCAGCTGTCACATTAACCAAAACAGGATGGGTGGATTGAATGGATTTTTTTAAGGTCTCTTCATTAAAATAAGCCCATTGAACTGATTTTGGATGGTTCTCTACTATCGCCAAATATGAAAAAACGATTGTAGTACAAAGCAAAGCAGTCAACAGAAATAACCGCAAAGATGGGGGATTATTTTTCCCAAGGTACCATACAAAAATACCTCCCAAAAAAAGCCCCCACAGGGTTTGTATCACGACGTCAAGGCCTGCTTGTTGCCCTAAAATCCATAACAACCAAATGGTGCTACCAAAAAATACAAATGAAAACCCTTCTTTTAAAATTTGCATCCATTTTCCTGGCTTTGGGAGATAGTGCAATAGGGAGGGCCATAGCAACAACAATAAAAACGGAGAAGCCATTCCTAATCCAAGACATATATAAATTCCAAAAACGATCCAAAATGGTTGTGTTAAAGAAAACCCCATTGCAGCTCCCATCCAAGGAGTCGTGCAAGGGCTTGCAACCACAACAGACAACATGCCCGATAAGAAGGATCCCCATAAAGAAACCGTATACGGGCGTTCAAATTGTCCCAGTCGCGTCAACGAAAGTCCCCATTCAAAAACCCCCAACATATTCAATCCAAGAATGAGCATTAAAAAAGATAACCCCGTAATAAGGGCAGGAGACTGAAGTTGAAATCCCCACCCTAATGAATAGCCCGCTAGCTTGGCTAGAAAAATAACGGTGCTCAACACGGTCATCGTACAGAGTATGCCTGCTGTGTAGGATACAATGAACTTTTTGTAGGACGTGTTGTTGTTACGCATATCCAAGAGAGAGAAAATTTTAAGCGATAAAACTGGAAAAACACAGGGCATGCAATTTAAAAAAAATCCGCCCAAAAGAGCCAGGAAAAAAGGTGTTAAAAAAACAACAACTCCGTTAAAACTTATCTGGTTGGGAGGAGAGAAATTTTTGTTCAAAACGGCTTTTTTTTTGACGGGGAGATGCCATACGACCACCTGTTCCTCGGGCACACAACGATCCTTGCAGGCAACATAGTGTACAAGAGCAGATAGGGTAGCAATTTTTGATAGAGGTATGGATTGGGTGCTTCGGAATTGAGCAAAGAAAATAGCCTTGTTTTTATAGCCACGAGAGACAATAGATTGCTCTTTAAATACACTGTCTTCTGGCCATTTTTCTTGACGTAACTGGATAGAGTCTGGCAGAAGCCATTTGATTGTTAGTGCAGAACCAACAGGTGTGTTTTTGCTGTAGATATGCCAGCCTGGTGAAATGTTGAGATCAATAGCAACCCAAAACAGATGATTGGGAGCGATAACTGAAGCATCACAAGAGCTAAGAATAGAGGTGTGAGATGCAGGTGCTGATAGTAAGGGGGTACAACAAAGAAGCAGAGTGGCTAAAAGAATGCCCCATATTTTGGGCAAGTTAAAAAATCTGAAGAAAGACATCTTTTGAATCAAATCGCACCTTTTTTGCTGTGGCATAACTATCTTCTGAATCTCTGTATCCAATGGGGCATAGCGCTACAGATCTGAGGCCACGAGAATCAAGCGATAACAATTTGTCGCATTTGATAGGATCAAATCCTTCCATAGGACAAGAGTCTATGTGTTTAAGAGAGGCTGCCATCATCAGAAATCCAAGAGCAATGTAGAGTTGAGATTTTGTCCATGCATA
>CAXNHA010000027.1:0-11148 GCA_964202165.1 Candidatus Marinamargulisbacteria bacterium
TGATTAACAACTCGATTATCTGTCGATCCTTTTGTCACAGATGCGGTAATTGTATATATATCGCCCGCTACTGCATTTGTGAATGTTATCTTTGCTGATTTTGGAGAAGTATAAACAATATTTGATGTTGCACCTGCGATAGAACCAGCACCTGATGTTGTAGCAACCAAGACGGAATACCTCAAATTTGCGTTTGTTGTAGCTGTAGCTGTTGAAATTGTTACATTTACTGGCGCATTAGCTGCTGGATGTAACGTATCGATACTAAATGAAAATCCGTTTTTTGTAACAGTAGCAGAATTATCTACTACATTCTTGATAGTCTCACACCCATACATACCCACCAAAGACGCAACCATACCTGCAAGAATTAAACCTTTGAACTTAGACATAAGCAAATCTCCTTTATCTTTTTTAAAATCGTGGGGCAAAAGTATCATGTTTTCCAGATAAAGTACAGCCACTTTTTTGCACATCTTACTGGGCCAAAATATCTTGGCGTATTTTTGCGACAAATTGAACCAAATAATGGACATTGTGAGCACTGAGTAACACGACGCCAAAAATCTCTTTTGCAACCAGCAAATGTCGAATATAGGCTCGGGAATAGCTGGCACACACCCAACAATCACAGGTGGGATCTAGCGCTGTTTTATCTGAAAAAAACTGCTTGTTGCGAAGAGAAAGCCTCCCCTGAGACGTCATCGCTTGCCCATGCCTAGCAAGTCTCGTAGGAATAACACAATCAAACATATCGACCCCTTGTTGGATAGCAAATGTAAGATTTTCTGGCAATCCAACCCCCATCAAGTACCGAGGTTTGTCCTCTGGCAAATAAGCAACGGTGGTTGCTATTTGGGCATTGAGATCATGAATGGGCTCGCCCACACTCACCCCCCCGATGGCATAGCCTGGAAAATCAAGCTCTACCAAGGACTGGGCACTCTTTTTCCTCAAATCAGGATACGCACCGCCCTGCACAATCGCAAACAAGAGCTGACCTTGGTTATGATCATCCCAATATTTTTTGGCTTGACGCTCCCACTCCGTTGTAATGGTCAAGTCATGGAGGGTTTGATCATAGGTAGCAGGATAAGGCGTGCAAATATCCAAAGGCATCATGATGTCCGAATTAAATCCAAATTGAAGGTCCATCACACGCTCTGGTGTAAACAAATGAGTCGATCCATCGATATGCGACCGAAAGCTCACCCCTTCTGGATAAATCTTGCGTATTTTTGAAAGAGAAAATACTTGAAACCCACCTGAATCTGTCAAGATAGGTTTATGCCAATTCATAAAAGCATGCAACCCTCCAAACTCTCGGATAAGTGCAACCCCTGGGCGAAGAGACAAATGATAGGTATTGCTCAATACCACTTGCACATGGGCCTGATGCAACATATCTGGAGAAAGCGATTTGACAGTAGCCTGTGTACCAACCGGCATAAAAACAGGGGTTTGGATTATCCCATGATTGGTATGCAACACCCCAGCCCGCGCCTTGGATGTTTTAGATGTTTTAATGAGTTCAAAATGAGAGGCCATAGATGTCCTTTTCTCTTAACAAAATTGGATCAGGATCGTATCCAAAATATCCAGCCCTTTTGAAGACACACTAATACGGGCAGGGGTTTGCTTCAAATGTCCGCTAGCGACAAGCTCTTGGATTTGTTGTGAAAAAAGGGACACAAAAGACTGCTGAAACCGATCGTAAAAATGGGTGAGACAAATGCCATCTATTCGTCTTAGATTGGCCACCACATAATCTTTTATCTGTGTGGATTTTGAAAGGCCTTGGATCTTTTTTTTCAAAAAAACAGGTCTTGGATCTTGAAGATACTGATCTATATTTTTGGTTTGAACGTAGTGATAATTCTGAAAAAAAGAAGCCCCGCTAGGACCAAGTCCTATAAATGGGTCAAGATGCCAATAGCCAACATTGTGTCGACATTGAAACCCTGGTTTTGAGAAGGCAGATACCTCGTAGTGTATATATCCGTTTGAGTGCAAAAATCGTTGGATAAAATGGTAGTGAGCAAGCTCTGTATCTTCTGGGACTTTTTGCTGATGGTTGCGTGAAAAAGGGGTACCACGCTCGATGGTGAGTGCATAAGTAGACAGATGGGTAGGATGAAGCGAAATCGCCTGAACAAGTGTTCTCTCAAGGGTCGCAAGGGTTGTATGCGGCAACCCAAACATGATGTCCAGGTTAAAATTAAAAAATCCTTTTTCTTGCAACAGTGCCACGGCTTTTTGAACATGCAAGGCCCCATGATTTCTCCCTAGCGTACGCAACTCTTGGGCATCAAATGATTGTACGCCCATACTGACGCGGTTAAATCCAGTCGATTTCAGGCAATCCAAATGCTTGGATGTCACACTTTCTGGATTCATTTCACAGGTTTTTTCAGATTGAGAAGACACCTCAAAACAAGCATGCATGTGATGAAATATACGCGATAAGCTAGCAGGACGAAGACTACTAGGCGTCCCCCCTCCCACAAAAACAGTATCTACAGGTACAGCTCCAAATTTTTCTCGATAACACGACATTTCTTGACAGATAGCCTCTACAAATTGGGCTTCTTTATCCAGACGCCACACCTCTTTTACAAAAGAGCAGTACAAGCATTTTTTATGGCAAAACGGAATATGAAGATAAAGAGAGGTCATACCGTCAAGGTGTTGCCACACGAGGCACACACCGAGACATTTGCAGGGTTTTCATGTCCACATTTTGAACACATTTTAAGCGTAGAAAGTCTTGGTTTTGGAGGCTCATAAGACGAAGAGGAAGAAAAAGAACGAAAAGAAACCGGTGGCTTTTTGATCAAAAACAACCCGAGCAACAAAAAAGGAAGTACTGACAAAGGCAAGACCGAAGCCAACAAACAAATCCCCAAGGGAACCCAAAAACTCTGGGACGTCTTTTTGCCACGAAGATATAAAAAACTGGCAACAATGCCAAAAAAAATCAACCATAAAAGTCTCGGCGTCATGCAGGTATAATTTGAGACACGTATTTTACCATCTTCACAACCGTTCCCTTACCAAGCTCCGATTGGATATCATACGCATCCATTAAACTTTTGATAAACGTCAACCCAAGACCCAATCCAAATTGATCAGATGCAGAGGCATCGGTTTGTTTTTTAGAAATCACACCTTGGGGGTTAAAGCCTACCCCTGTATCCCGTACTTCTATTTCAAGCTTATCCCCCGCAAGTATAAAGTGAATATCAATTTTTTTACCCCCCCCCTCATGCTGATCGTAAGCATGTTGAATAGCATTGGTACACGCTTCTGACAGAGCAATCTTAATATCTTCAATATCTTCAACTGTAAAATTCATCCTGGCTGCAATACCCGAAACAGAAAGCCTTGCAACCACGACAAATTCCGAAGAAGCCGGGATGGACAAATGAATATGCGCTGTCTCTGTCATCATCGTACAACCTTATTTAAAGACTCTTTGAGATGGATAATTCACTATCATATAAAACCACATTCTTTCCCTGCAACCCCGAAAGTTCAAACACTTTTTTAATATGCGCCTGCGTGCAAACCGCGTACACCTTACCATCATGATCTGCCAACTGCCGGGCTGCAACAGAAATAACACCCAGTCCAGTACTGTCAATATAAGACACTTTATCTAAATTTAGAATCAAATGCGATCCTGGCTTTTCCAAAACTTGGCCAATGGCGTTGCTAAGTGCTGGACACGTATGCAAGTCTATCTCACCTTCCACGCGCAAAACAGGAATCTGATTTACCTCATCATGCAAAACCGTAAAAACCGTCATAAGAAAACACTCCTTTTTTATAAATCGAAAAGGCAGTATAGCCTACCTTCAAACACATCTCCAACGCAACCCATCTTTTGTATCCTCAAGCACAATCCCATAGTCTTGAAGCAACTGGTTTCGCAAGAGATCTGCCTTGGCATAATCTTTGTTTTCTTTTGCCAGTTGTCGTTGGGATATCAAAGACTCTACAAGAGGATCTAGGCTACCATCTTGACCATTTTTGGCATTAAACAAACCCATTATTTTTCCGCAATTGTACAACAGTTGCGACCCTTGACCTGTTTTGTGAATCACTGTTGACATCTCAAATAAATACCCAATCGCCTGAGCAAAATTAAAGTCATCTTGTATGGCGAGATGGTATTGTTTTTGCAAGTCTCCCATAGCAGGGGACGGAGGCTCTTGATCCAATTCAATTGGGTATCGCTTTAATGTATCCCGTAGTTTTTCAAGGGCTGTTTTGGCTTCTCTCATCCCTTCCTCGCTAAAACTCAGCGGGGACCGATACTGTGTTTTTAAAAGAAAAAAGCGAATAGTTTCTCCATCAAAAAGAGACAGCCCTTCTTTAAGATTCCACACATTCTGGAGTGATTTTGACATTTTTTTATCTCGAATCGTCACAAACCCATTGTGCATCCAATAGGTCGAAAAAGGCTTTCCGGTAAAAGACTCCGATTGGCAAATCTCATTTTCATGATGGGGGAAAATCAAATCCTCTCCACCGCCATGAATATCAATTGTAGGCCCCAATGTATCCAAAATCATCGCTGAGCACTCGATATGCCATCCTGGCCGACCCATTCCCCACGGACTTTCCCACTGTGGCTCTCCTGGTCGAGAGGCTTTCCACAAAGCAAAATCCAGTGGATTTCTTTTTTTATCAGAGACCTCCACACGACTTCCCGACACCAAGTCCTGAAGGATTTTTTTGGACAAAGTCCCGTAGGGTTTAAATGTGCCCACAGAAAAATAAACATCTCCATTGGAAACATAGGCCGATCCTTGATCAATCAAGCGTTCAATCATCTTCACCATCGACGGAATATAATCCGTAGCCTTTGGATACAAGCTTGCCCGTTTAATGTACAAGCGATCCATATCTTCAAAAAAAGACTGAATAAATCCATCGGTTAATGTCTCCGTTGAGATCTGCTTTTCTTGAGCACGCTGGATGATTTTGTCATCAATATCTGTAAAGTTTTGAACAAATGTGACCGTATATCCCAACCATTCTAGGTATCGACGCATGCAGTCAAACACCACATACACCCGTGCATGTCCAATATGACAATGATCGTACACGGTCACCCCACAGACATAAAATGCAACATGCCCGGGGCGAATAGGTACAAAAACCTCTTTTTTTTGGGACAGTGTATTATAAACAACCAACTGGTTATGCATCTTGATTTGGAAACCTCTCTGTCTCAACCTCCATCTTAAATTGTCGAACAGCCTCTTGCATAGACACATAAACCTGAGCATATTGCTTGACAAAAAACGGCGGCTTTTTCTGCGTAAGCCCAACCATATCATGCGTCACCAGCACTTGCCCGTCACACCATGGGCCTGCCCCAATCCCAATAGTAGGAATAAGAAGGGATGTAGTGATACAACGTGCCAAATCAAATGGGATACATTCAAGGACAAGCGAAAAACAACCCGATTCTTCTGCTTGCTTAGCCAGCAACTGCAACCCATCGGCCAACTGAGTTGTTTTACCTTGCACATGATACCCCCCCAACTGGTATACCAACTGGGGGGTTAGCCCTATATGCCCCATCACGGGAATGCCAATGTCGGTCAACGAACGAACGGTAGGCAAAAGCGACGCCGTTAGTTCTATTTTTACAGCTTTTGCAGCTGTTTCTTTTAAGAATCTTCCTGCATTCTCACGTGCAAGAGACACGCTGGTTTGATAGCTCATAAAAGGCATATCTGCCACCAGCAACGATCTCGATATCCCTCTGCCAACACATTGTGTGTGATAAATCATCTGATCCATTGTCATGGGCAATGTATGCGCATGCCCTGCTACAACATTGGCAACAGAATCTCCCACAAGAATCATATCGATCTGAGCTGCATCCAACATCTGCCCCATCACCGCGTCATAGGCAGTGAGCATGGTGATTTTTTTGCCAAGCTGTTTTTTTTCAATCATATGCGAGGGAAGAAGCCCTAACGATGCATTCATGCCAAGCCCTTTTTTCGAGAAGAAGGATGCCGTTCTTCTTCTTTGTACAAGCTAAACAACCGCGTCTCCAGAGCCTCACGATTTAAAAACCGAGTCATGGTGCCATTTTCTACCAATGACAAGATGCCAGACTCTTCCGATACAACAATAATAAGGGCATCCGTTACCTGAGAAAGTCCCAAAGCTGCCCGATGCCTCATGCCCAATCGCAGGTCTTGAAGAGGAGCATCCCTCAAGGGCAACAAACACCCAGCAGCCTCTATCTGGTTGTTGCGGATTACAACAGCCCCATCGTGGGTGGGGGTATTGGGCCAAAACAAAGCCCCGATTAGCTCTGCACTAATGGTTGATTTTAACGGGATCCCAGACTCAATATACTCAGAAAGATTGCTACCTACTTCTATCACGATCAATGCCCCTATTTTTTCTTTGCACAAAAAGTCGATCCCTTTTAACAATTGCTTGATGACCGACGTTGTATGGGTATCCCGTTGAAAAAGGGTGTTTTTAAAAATCCCGCCTGTCCCCAATCGTTCCAAAAACCGTCTTAATTCAGGCTGAAAAATAATAATGGCAATCAGAATGAGAGCAGTCGCAATTTTTTCCAAAACCCAGTTCAGGGTTGCAAATCCCAAAAACCAACTCACTGCATATCCAAAAAATATGCCCAGTAACCCCCTAATCAACGCTGCAGAATGGGTTTGCTTGATCCAGGCCAATGCATAATACGTCAGTGTATATACCAGTGTTAAATCTACAAGCAACACGACAACACCCCATCCTGTATGGGGTAAGATATGGAGAAAACGAGAAACAATCACCAACATGCCAGACTCAGCTAGATGCAATCATGAGCGATCAAACCATCGTATGTGTCTCGCTTGACAAGCACTTTGGTGCTCTGGTTGCCCACAAGTACCATAGCCGGCAATAGGCAACGGTTGTAATGTGATGCCATCGAATAGTTGTATGCACCCGTCCCAAATACACAAAGAACATCCCCTTTTTTGACAGCTGGAAGTGCCACATCTTTTGCCAAAATATCGCCAGACTCACAATATTTACCCGCAATGGTATACAAGTGATCAAAAGGGAGATTATTTTTATTGGCCAGACAGAATGTATAATTGGATTGATACATCATCGGGCGTGGATTGTCCGCCATTCCCCCATCCACAAATAGATAATCCCGAATACCTGAAATATGTTTGGTGGCCCCCACGGTATACAACGTCACTCCCGCGTTGCCAACAATTGATCTACCTGGCTCTACCAACAGCCTTGGAAAAGGAAACTGATGGTGCATACAGGCTGCCTTCAAGGCCTCGCACATCTGAGTTAAATAATCCGAAATAAGGGGAGGATCGTCTGATAAAACATATTGGATACCAATCCCCCCGCCCAAGTTAAGATCCGGCAAAACGATCCCGCATTCTTGCCGAATTTTATCCATATGACCCACCATAATCGTAGCCAAATCACGGTAGGGCAGGGTATCAAAGATTTGAGATCCTATATGGCTATGCAGCCCTCTTAACGTGAGCAACGGGCAGGCCTGAATACGCTTGACAATCGCCACGATACTGTCTTTGTCGATCCCAAATTTTGAATCAATATGACCCGTCTTGATATAGTCATGCGTATGGGCTTCGATTTCTGGCTTGATCCGTAGCATGACAGTTGCAGAAATCTGACGTGCCTGCGTCAATCGGATAAGGGTATCCAACTCGTCTTCATGATCAATCACCAGACAAATAGCATGCTGCAATGCACTGACCAATTCTTCTTCCGACTTGTTGTTACCATGAAACACCATATTTTCTGGCACCATCGTGCTATGCAATGCCGTATACAGCTCTCCCCCAGAGACAACATCCAAACCCAAGCCCTCTTCTGACAACAAATTTAAGAGGCCTCGATTAAGATTGGCCTTCCCCGCAAATAAGACCACGTGATGAGGCCATATAGACTTCAATGTATCGGTATAGTAGCGACAATTTCGTCTTACCGTCGCTTCATCAACAACATACAAAGGACTCCCAAATGTCTCCACAAGTTGGCATGCAGGAATACCCCCCAAATATAACTCACCTTCTGACGTAAAATGGGCACTTTCTGGATATATCATGAGATGTCCTCTGATTCCTTCTTAGACTGATGATCTAGGATTAAAATCCCATTCAAGTGATCGATTTCATGCTGGATAATACGAGCCACCATATCTTTTTCCTTTATTTTTATCCACCTACCCAGCTTGTTTCTCGCTTTCACCACAATATTGAAAAACCGAGAGACTTCTGTATTAAAATTGGGCAAACTCAAACAGCCTTCGGGAGAAACGGCAGTTCCTTCACAAAGAATAATCTCCGGGTTAATCAAGGACAGACGCCTATTCTTATAGGCCACTACAATCACACGTTTTAAAACACCAACTTGAGGCGCTGCAAGTCCAATACCCGACGAAGCCATCATCGTATCTTGCATATCCTTGAGAAGGGCATGCAACTCCCCATCAAACACAGAGACGGCCTCCGCCTTTTGCCTAAGAACTGGATCGGGATGAATCAATATGGGTAAAATCATAAAAAATTAGGGGGAAAGTATAGGGTCATTATCAACGGCTTGACAAGGTGTTCTCTCAATCAGTACCATACCCCTTCCCTGAAAAGGAACTCGGAAAAACAGGAGAACTATAATGGCCACCAGCACAACCCCAAAAAAATCAAAATCTCAAAAATCCACAAAATCAGGATCTTCTCTAAAACCAGCTGATTTTAAAAGTAGCAGAGACATTCCTTATCATAAAATTACCATTACCTGTGCTTGCGGAGCCAAATACGATGCAGGTTCTGTCCTAGAAAGTATTCGTGTCGACATTTGTGCCGGATGTCATCCTTTTTTTACAGGAGAAAGTCGTATCTTGGACACAGAAGGTCGCATCGACAAATTTAGAAAAAAATACGCCAAACCCAATTGATCGAAAAACTTCAGGAAGTCGAATATAGGTTTTTAGATATTGAGCGTAAAATGAGCGATCCAGAAGTGATTGCTCACATTTCTTCTTATCAAGATTTGGTAAAACAACACCAAGACCTCGAAGAAGGGGTGCTTTTGTTTAGGCGTTACAAACAACTCCAGGCTGACATGGGTGATGTCGAAGCGATGTTGTCGGATTCAGAGCTCCGAGAGATGGCCAAAGAAGAACACCAGTCTATCCAAAATCAATTGTCCAAGGTTTTAGAAGAAATTCAATTTTTTTTAATGCCAAAAGATCCCTCCGATCAAAAAAATGCCATTGTTGAAATTCGTTCCGGAACCGGTGGAGAAGAGGCCGCTCTTTTTGCGTCAGAACTCTATCGGATGTATACCCGATATGCAGAATCCAGAAACTGGAAAGTAGAGCTCATCGACATCAACCAAACAGGTCTAAAAGGGCTTAAAGAAGTTGTCTTTGTCATCTCCGGAAAAGGGGTATTTAGCCGATTAAAGTTTGAAATGGGCATTCACCGCGTTCAGCGCGTGCCAGAGACAGAAGCATCGGGACGCGTCCACACCTCTGCAGCCACTGTCGCCATTTTGCCAGAAGCTGAAGATGTGGATGTCCACATTGATCCAAAAGAGCTGAGAGTGGATGTGTTTCGAGCCAGTGGAGCGGGTGGCCAACACGTCAACAAGACCAGCTCCGCTGTGCGAATGACCCATATCCCTTCTGGGATTGTGGTGTCCTGCCAGGATGAACGGTCTCAATTTCAAAACAAAGACAAAGCCTTGCGCATTCTAAGAAGCAAGCTGTTAGATTTCAAACGTGCCGCTCAGAAAAAAACAGAATCTGACGCCAGAAAAGACCAAATCGGATCTGGTGACCGATCTGAAAAAATTCGTACCTACAATTATCCTCAGAATCGGGTAACAGACCACCGCATTGGGCTATCGTTGTATGCCTTGTCCGATTTTATGGAAGGAATCTGCGATCCTATGTTTGATGCTTTGGCAAAAGCAGACCGTCTGGAAAAGATGCAAGCCTAGTGCACCCTTCTGCTTCTCCCACCTGGCATGATATGCGGATGGCATGCCAAGAAACACTGGCTACAGCAGGAATAGAAGAAGCCTCGATTGAGGCCACGTATTTGATCCAAGATATCTTTGATGTATCCTCTGCTTTTATACTCACACACGCCAACGAGCCCATCCCATCCGCCTCCAATCCCTTGTGGCAAAAACTCAAACAATCAACCCAAAAAAGGGCCTCAGGCATACCACTCGCCTATGTATTGCAACGATGGGTGTTTAGAAAAACCACATATACAATTATGAAAGGCGTACTCATTCCAAGACCCGAAACAGAGCTCCTTGTGGATATCGCATTAAAAAAAATTCATCAAACCAACCCTACTCACATTGTAGAGCTCGGATATGGGAGTGGTGTCATCTCATGCGAACTTGCTCTCGACTATCCTGCCATTCCTATCATTGGCTGGGACATCAGCCCATTTGCCTATACCTGTGCCTCCAACAATATCCACACCCTTGGCATCAAAAATATATCAATCTACTTGGGAGATTTTTTTGAACAATTCCCACGATGGCTTCAACAGATGCCAGATTGCAAAATCCTCTTGGTATCCAATCCCCCCTACATTCCCACAGACACCATCGCAGGCTTGGATCCTGTCGTCACCCAACAC
The DNA here is from genome assembly GCA_964202165.1 of Candidatus Marinamargulisbacteria bacterium. Taxonomy (GTDB): domain Bacteria; phylum Margulisbacteria; class Marinamargulisbacteria; order SXXA01; family JAHFDB01; genus CAXNHA01. The sequence continues at coordinate 10,695 of CAXNHA010000027.1, forward strand.
GAACCCCATCTCGCCTTGGACGGTGGTAAGGATGGACTTGATTTTTATACCAAGCTCATGGCCTGTGTGCCCCAACATATCCCCATCATCGTAGAGATTGGCATCGATCAGTCTCCTGCCATCACAGTGCTATCTCACAGGTATGGACGAGACCCCATTTTTTATGACGACTTGCAAGGGATACCCAGGGTTTGTAGCATAGTACCCTTATGAAACCCCTAGGCCGTGATATCTCGTTAAGCATTCAGACCTTTCAAACGCTGATCGAAGACCAGCGGACGTATGTAGACAAAACGGGACATTTGCACCATTTGATCCAATCTGGATTGCGAGCCGTGTTTTTATCCCGTCCCCGTCGGTTTGGCAAAAGCCTCACAGTATCCACGTTGGATGCCATTTTTAGTGGCAAAAAACATCTCTTCCAAGGGCTTGCCATTGATAAAAGTGCGTATAC
>CAXNHA010000028.1:0-10936 GCA_964202165.1 Candidatus Marinamargulisbacteria bacterium
GATTCATGAGCCTGTTTTATACAAATTAGTCGCACCGGTTGTGGCTAGTATGGGTAGCCATTTTGACGCTATTGTCACCAGACAGCATTTTATTGAATCTGTTATCCGGTCAGAAGAAACTCATTTTTTAAAAACACTTGAATTGGGGATTGGTCATTTTGAGCAAGTAGCAGAAAAACTTATTTCTGAAAATCGAAAGATCCTTTCAGGAACTGAAGCGTTTAAATTATACGATACATTTGGGTTTCCCTTGGACTTGACAGAAGTCATGGCAAAAGAAAGGGGGGTCACTGTGGATACAGAAGGTTTTTTATACCAGATGGACCTCCAAAAAACACGCTCTAGACAGTCGATAAACGTGCAAGATGCTCTCCTAAAAGACAGACCTGTTGGAGGAGAGGCCAGACTTGTGAATACTCTTGAAGAAAAACTAGGCATGGCACGGCATCATTCAACTACCCATCTTGTCCATGCTGCTCTACGAACTGTTTTGGGAGATCATGTCCATCAAGCAGGAAGCTTGGTAGATGTTGATCATTTTCGATTTGATTTTACCCACTTTGAGACCGTATCGCAAGAAATGATCCAAAAAATAGAATCTTTGGTCAACGAAAAAATACAAGAAAATATACCCGTGACTATCTTTGAAAAACCATTGGAAGAGGCCAAAAAGATGGGAGCAATGGCTTTGTTTGGTGAAAAATATGACACCCAAGTACGGGTAGTTCAGATGGGCGATTTTTCTATGGAATTATGTGCAGGACACCATGTAAAAAATACAGCTGAAATTGAAGGTGTTAAGCTCACCCACCATAGTGCCATTGCAGCTGGGGTCCGCCGTATAGAAGGCATTGCGGGACATGCCCTCATTGATCATTGTATTGCCCTACAACAAGAAGGGGAGAGTCAAGAAAAGGCTGCAAAACGTCGCCAGTTTGAGGCGTTGCAGGCAGAGATTCTTGCTTATGGAGGGCAGGTGCAGGAGTACGATGATGGTCGCGGGAGCGATTGTATCAAAGTGGCTGAAAAAGCATTGTCACAAGCCAAACAATGCCAGGTGGGATCTCTGCTAGACACGGTCATTCAAACGGGTGTTGCATATGCCAATGGCCAATTGATTGTGTACAGCCTTCAAAAATATGATGTGACGATGCTCAAAATGATGGCAGACAGGGTCGTACAAGCACATGCGAATTACACGGTTGTTTTGGCAGGTGTTGGCTTGGAAAACACTTCTTTTGTGGTGAAATGTGGGCCAACAATGCCTGCAATTGCACCAGATATTTTAGCCATTCTCACCCAAGTCGCTGGCGGCAAAGGGGGAGGGAAAGGCTTGTTTGCCCAGGCGGGTGGGGCGGATAGTTGCTTGGTGGATGAGGCTTTGCAGGCGGTACATAAGAGGCTTCTTCTATGAGAGACCGTGTACTGGCCTTGGATTTTGGAGAAGTTCGCATTGGGATCGCAATCTCCGATCCGTTTGGATGGACTGCACAACCCTTACCGTTTGTTGTCAACAATGGGGAAAAATGGGAGGCCTTAAAAAAACTGATAACCGAATACGATGTAAAAGAGATATTGATTGGATTGCCCAAAAATCAGCACGGTGAAGATTCTGAAAAAGCCAAGATAGTCAGGGTATTTGCTCAAGAGGTTTTGCAGCATCTGGGAATAGAGCCTTTTTTTAGAGACGAAAGGTATTCTACAGTAGCGGCTAATCGCCACTTAATCAGCATGGATATGAAGCGTGCCAAGCGCAAACTGTATGTGGATAGCCAATCGGCTGCATTTGTGTTGCAAGGATACTTAGATGCCAAAAAGTAAACGTGTATATGGGATCATGCTGGGGTTTTTTCTGTGGATGGTAAGTGTGCAGATAACCGGTGCAGGGATTGACTCTATTCAGTTTAATGAAAAATTAATCGCAGATAGGGATATTGTGGCTTCGCAACCCCTCATTACAGCATATGTGAGAGAGATTTCTCCCAATAAAATTGTGTCTTGGAATGTTCAGATTAAAGACATCACCTCTCATGAACTGATTGAACAAAAAACAACAGTTATCACTGTCCCATCGACCAATGAATGGGTGGTGTTTCAAGTGACCAAACCCCTCCGGCCCAACAATCTTTATCAAGCAACCCTCAAGGTACAGTCTGACACAGGGGTAATTAGCTCAGCCAATAGTGCCATTTTTTTGGTAAAGGAGGGCTTGGAAATCACAGGTTTTCTCAATGCTCCCAACCCCTTTAATCCAAACCAGGGCAACACGTCTTTGGAGTACATGCTTTCCAAGGATGCAGATGTCAAGCTCGCTATTTTTTCTATCAGTGGAGAAGAAGTCTGGTCGGTATCTTATCTGGGTGGACAAGATGGGGGACGTGTGGGATTTAATACCATGGTTTGGAATGGTAGGAACAAGTGGCAAGACATGGTGGCAAATGGGGTGTATATAGGTGTCATTGTCGCCAAGTCAGGGATGGAAAAACGCATCGTAAAACGTAAGATAGCCGTTCTTAAGTAGGGAAAAAAATGAAATATAAGATGTATCGCTATACGGCTATAGGTATCTTAACCTGGATAGCCACAGCAACGGGGGCTGTTGCGGCCGGAGATGCTGGAGACATCTTGTATCTCAGTGTGGATGCAAAAGCTGCAGCCCTTGGGAAAAGTGTGGTGAGCAGTGTGGAAGATAGCACCTCTGTTTTTTGGAATCCAGCTGGATTGGGAGCTGTTAAAAGACAAGAAGTGTCAACCTCTATTTACCAATATCTGGGATGGAATTTTCAGGCCCTGTTTTTAGCGGGTAATTGGCAAGGAATAGGACTAGGAATGGGCTATGTGGCTAGTAGTATCGATGGTATTCAAGAGTCTGTGATAGGCGGTAATGGGCGAGGATTGGATACCGGAAAATCTTTTGATGAAACCCAACGCGTTTGGTTGGCCGGAGCCTCTGTTTTGGTGCCATGGGTCGACAAAATGAGGGTAGGAACCACGATAAAATATATAACACACAGCCTATACAACTACGCTGCAGCAGGATGGGGAATGGATGTGGGGCTTCAAGGGGAAATCCCAAACAACGAAGAGCCTGAAAATGCGGCAAAATGGGGGGTGCAGGTGTTAAACGCCATACGCCCCACCATGGAATGGAATACGTTGTCAAAGACAAAAGAAACAGCCCAGATGGTGATTCGTCCAGGGATATCCATTCCATTTTTAAAGCGAAGCTTATGGCTCCATACACAACTCGACTTGCAATCCAAAACCAATGAACTCCAATTTGGAGGAGATTATTGGATAACCCCGTCGATGATCTTTCGAGCAGGGTATGCCAATAGGCATATTGCTTTTGGAACAGGGTTGTGTTTTAAAGATTTTTCGATGGATTTTTCTTGGGAAGAATCTGGCTTAGACGCAGCCATGGAGTTGTATAAACTCAGCATGAGATACTGCTGGTGATTCGTTATACACTCATCGAGGTTTTGAGGGTATTTTTAACCCAACAAGGGTATCCCATAGATGCCCTGAAGTTGGAAACTCCTGCCCATTCCCATCATGGAGACTATGCCATTTCTCTGGCATTTTCTTTGGCAAAAAGCCTTAAACAATCCCCTGTTCTTATTGCAAAAACACTGGCCTCGCAACTCAATGAGGCGCCTGAGATCTCCTGTATGGGTACATGGGAGGCTTTGAATGGTTTTGTCAATTGTAGACTGAACAACCAATGGATATGGGATCACTTGCAACAAGTGTCACTCCAAAAAACAGAGTATCCGCCAGTAGATGGGTCCATTCTAGTAGAGTATGTGTCAGCCAATCCAACAGGGCCTTTGCATATTGGGCATGCCAGATGGGCTGTGTTTGGACATGTGTTGGTCACTCTCCTAAAAGAAGTAGGGATATCCACTGTATCCGAATTTTATATCAATGATGCAGGCAATCAGATAGAGCTTCTCCGTGCGAGTGTCCAAGCCGTTCGGCTCGGCAATCCCATCCCCGAAAACGGTTACCATGGAGACTATATCCAGGTATTGGCAACCCAAGACGAGGATCCACTTCTTATCAATTTGGCCCATCACAAAACAACCTTGAAGGCCTTGGGTATTGATTTTGATACGTGGTTTTCCGAAACCAGCCTTCGACAGTCTGGACAGGTAGAATCGGTGATTTGTCGCTTAAGAGAAAAAGGATATTTGTATGAACAAGAGGGGGCCCTATGGTTTGCGTCTTCTAAGTGGGGAGATGACAAAGACCGTGTATTGGTAAAAGCAGATGGGTCATACACGTATTTTGCTGTGGATTTGGCTTATCACAACCACAAAGTACAAAGAGGATTTGGCCAGATTATCAATATTTGGGGTGCCGATCATCATGGATACGTGGCAAGAATCAGGGCGGGACTTATGGCCTTGTTTGGGGATGGGTTTGATGATACAAAACGCTTTCAAGTGATCATTGGTCAATTAGTGAGTTTGTACCGAGGAGGCCAGCCTGTACGTATGTCCAAGCGCACGGGGGACATGGTAACGCTAGAAGACGTTTTGGAAGATATTGGCTCTGATGCAATGCGCTATTTTTTGGTTGAAAAAAGTGCGGACACCCATCTAGAGTTTGACTTGGAGCTGGCCAAAAAAAAGAGTGCAGACAATCCCGTATTTTATGTCCAGTATGCCCACGCCAGATTGGCCAATATCTTGGAAAAACTCCATTTATCGGATGTATCTCATCTCCTCCCATGTGCCGATGTGCCTGATCCTTGGCAAAAAGAGGAACGGCAACTGGTCTTAAGCTGTCTTCACTATCAGGATGTGGTATGGCAAGCCACTACACAACTTGCCCCTCACTATCTTGTGCAATACACCCATGAGTTGGCTCGGCAGGTGCAACTTTTCTACGAAACCTGCCCGCTTCTCAAGGCCTCTGCTCACGATCAAGCCAGAAGGATATGGATTGTGGTGTCTGCCAAACACGTCTTGGCAAAGGCCTTGTCTCTTTTAGGAATTTCGGCCCCAGATCGTATGTAAAGTGGACATGCAACGCACCGTTTTTTTTCAACAAGTTGTAGGTGCTGTGACGTCATTGATGACGGGAATAGAGTCTGTTGTGGTGGCTTGTTCAGGAGGGCCAGACTCGGTTTTTTTGGCCCATGTTATTCGAGAGATTTTTGATAAAAATTTTATATTGCTTTATTTGGATCATGGCCTACGTCCTGTCGAGCACGAACGTCGACTGGTCCAACAATTGGGAGATGCATGGGGTATTCCTACTATTGTTCAAAGGATTGATGTGGCAGAATTTATGGCAACACACACGTGCTCAGCGGAGACGGCGGGCCATCATCTCAGGCGAGAGAGTTTTCTCAAGATTGCCACACAAAACAATATCTCGGCGGTGCTTACAGGGCATCACTCAGATGACTCTATCGAAACCTTTTTGATGAAATGGTTTAGAGGTGCTCAGTCGGGGCTTTTGGGTCTTCAAGCGGCCATTCAGCTGTCAGAAAAAGTCACGCTTATGCGTCCCTTGCTTGCATATAGAAAAAAAGATATAGAAGATGCTCTGGTAGAGATGAACATTGTATATTGTATGGATCCAACCAATGCTGATACAGCAATCAAACGAAATTGGATTCGACACGATGTCTTGCCTCATTTTAAAAAAATGGTGCCCGATATTGATCAAAAACTAGAGCAGTTGTTGCACCATCTTCATCTGCAATCACGATGGATAGAGGATAGCATAGCCCCCTTGATGAAAAACCTAGTGATAGGAGCTACACAGGCATCGTTTCCTTTGGAGCTGTTGCAAAACCAATCCCAAGAACGTGTGTCCTATCTGCTCTATCGCATCTGTCAGCAGGTGTACGCCCGTTGGGAAGATGGGTATACAGACGTTCACGTTGAGGCGACCCATATTGCGTTGATGACTGGCTGTATTTTTCAGGAAAAAGGGAAGATCAATCTACCGTTAAATCGTTTTTTTGTGATCCAAAAAAAAGAAGTGTTGATCTATTTTTTGAACGGGGATAAGGGATGATCGTTACGTTAAACTGTGTATCCAAAATATACCAAATGGGCACTCTCATGACCAAGGCACTTACCAATGTGTCTCTCTCTATTCAAAAAGGAGAGTTTCTTTGTATTTGTGGGCCCTCTGGAAGTGGCAAGTCCACGCTACTAAACCTGATAGGTTGCTTAGATTGCCCCACCACAGGATCTGTCTATGTTGAATCCAAAGATGTATCCACATTGTCAGACAATCAATTGTCCCAGTTGCGCAATCAAAGCATCGGATTTGTATTTCAGTCGTTTAATTTGGTGCCTGTTTTGACTGCTTTTGAAAATATTGAATACCCCTTGATTCTACAAGGGGTGGCTAAGAAAGATCGTTACCCTAGGGTTATTGCTGGATTGCAAAATGTGGGTCTTGAAAAATTTGCGGCCCATAGACCCGATGAATTGTCCGGAGGTCAGCGACAACGGGTAGCCATTGCAAGAGCGTTGATAGGCAATCCAGCTATGATATTGGCTGATGAGCCCACAGCCAATCTTGACTCTCAGACAGGAAAAGAGATTTTGGAGATGATGGTGCTCATGAACAAACGCTACCAAACCACGTTTGTGTTCTCAACGCATGATCCTCTTGTTAAGCAATATGCTAGCCGTGTGGTGCATATCAAGGATGGGGAGATTGAACAACCATGAGCGTTCTGTTGCAGTTGGCTTTAAGAAATGTTTTTAGAAACAAACGGCGTACAGGCATTACTTTTTTCTCCATTGTGTCCGGTATGGTAGGCATGATTGTGTTTGGCGGGTTTGTGTCCTATACGTTTTGGGGACTTCGAGAATCTACGATTCACACACAAGTGGGGCATATCCAAATTTATAAAAAAGGATATAGTGAACAAGGGGTGGCACAGCCTAGTCTTTTTTTGCTGGAGCACACGGACACTCTTTTTCGGTCTTTGCGTGCTATCAAATCCATTCAGGTGGCGACATCACGGTTGTCTGCAGCTGCGTTGCTAAGCACCGGAGAGAAAACGGTGTCATGCAAAATTATTGGCGTCGATCCTAAGGAAGATGCTTCTTTTTCTAGCTTTGAAACGGTGGTTTATGGTAGTCAACTTGGCCCAAATTCGCCTGAAGATGGGGGAGTTATCGGGATAGAGCTTATGCATGCACTGGGCAAAAAAGTGGGGGACTATCTTACCGTGCTAAGCACAACAAAAGAGGGCATGCTAAACGCGATAGAGTTTAAAATTATTGGGGTTTCGCAGACAGGCTCTCAAGAGTATGACAGTGTTTTTGTGAAGCTTCCTCTTAAAAAAGTACAATCCCTACTGGGTACCCAAGGTGTTGAAAAAATCGTTCTTTTATTAAACAAAACCTCTGATATGGAGCATGTCCTTGTACAACTAACCCCTCTCTTGGAGCAAAAAGAAAATCCTATTGAATACAAAACATGGCAAGAGCTATCCCCTTTTTATGGAAAAGTGGTCAATATCTACAAAGGCATTTTTAAGCTGGTCACAACGATCATTGGCACGATTATTTTGTTAGGGGTTACCAATACCATGAGCATGTCTATTTTTGAACGTGTCCGCGAAATCGGGACGTTACGAGCCATGGGCACCTCTCGCCAAGCTATTCTTAGCCTCTTTATTTTGGAAGGATTTTTGTTGGGAAGCATTGGGGGGATTTTGGGTGTTCTTGTGTCTGTGATAGTTGCTAAACTCATCAATATAAGCGGAGGAATTGCGGTCTCTGCGCCACCAGGAATGTCCAAAGGGTACACAGCGTTTATTTGGACGCCTTTTTCTTTGCTCTCTTTTTCTTTTTTGTTTATTGTTTTGGTCACAACACTCTCGTCACTGTATCCAGCATATCGTGCCTCTCGGTTAAGAATTGTAGAAGCACTGGCTTACCATTAGAAAAAAAGAAAGGGTAAAACCGTATGGTTAGATATTGGATAGTGGGACTCACAAGTCTTTTCTGTGTTTCTTCTGTGTTTGGGGTGTCTTTTGAAGAGATTTTGCAAAAAATTGACCAAAGTCGGGCACCTGCAGAATCATTTGCTACACGTATGATGGTGACATTTAAAACAGATCATAAGTTGGAAAAACTCGGGTTATGGGTGCGCGTCAAGCACGCAAAAAAAAGTCTTGTGGTATACACCTCGCCACCGGTATACAAGGGACGGGTTTTGCTCATGGTGGAGGATAATCTATGGGTGTATATTCCAGGGACTCGAACAGCTATTCGTATTTCACCGCAACAACAGCTGATGGGGCAAGTGTCTAATGCAGATGTGGCAAGGGTTGTGTTTCATCTAGACTATCAGGTTAGCTCTATGACACCTGAGACGTTGAATAACGAGCCTGTTTTAAAAGTTGTATTGGATGCCAAGACAAAAGCAGCTGCCTACAAAACGGTGGTTATGTGGGTAAAAAAAGAGGGGTGTACCCCTATTAAAGCTACCTTTTTTGCTTTGTCAGGACGTCCGCTTAAAACAGCGTACTATAAACATTACACCTCTGTTTTTGGCAAGATGCTCCCGATGCTTTTGGAAATTCATGATCACATCAATTCAGAGGCTGTCACCACCATTGAATATACAGGGTATGAGTTGGATACAACGCCGGAGTCTTATTTTCAAAAATCCTATATTGAGAGGGTGAGCAACGGAAATTAGATGTCTTATCGTTTTAGAATATCTTTTTTTCTAGGGTTTCTTCTGATTGGGTTGCTTAGCGGTGTGGCAATAGCAGAAGGGATAAACTTTCCGATTTTTGGGCCGATTTTTGGGCCGATAGATGCTACGTTTTCTGTTTTTACTCAGCCACAAGCCTACCAATTAAAGGCCACATCTTTGCTAAATCCCAATCAAACTATTATTGCTTTTCCAGAATGGAAGAACAGAGTCAGTGCGATAAGTGTCTCTCGGATCCATCTACAAAAAATAGGCCTTCTTTACTCTCAAGTCCGGTGGATATTGGATACGGACAAGGCCCAAACAACTGGGGTTACTATCGTGGATGATTGTTTTTTTGAGATGCCCATTCAAGATGCTTTTTTATTTTTTGGGAAAAAAAATATAAGAGAAGGTGTGGGGTTTGGATTTAACCCAACAGATTTTTTTGGAGAAAAAAAGACAGTGGATAGGAGTCGTCGAGAAGAAGATCGTAGAGTAGAGAGAGAAGGGGATTATGTCGTAGGGATGGATGCCTTCTTTGATAAATTTTCTGTGTCAGCAGGTGTTTGTCCACGAATAGATGTTGGGCAATCGGATACACGTGTGTTTGCCAAGGCCACTGTTTTGTTGGATGAGATCAATACGGATCTTTCCCTACACTATCTAGGAAGTTCGTTGTCAGGAGTTGGCTACAACCTTTCTTCTACATTTGGAGATAGTTTGGTTGTGTATTCAGAGACAGCCTATCGGTATGGAATCTCTTCAAAAAAAGTGGTGGCCCTTATTCAAGATGGAACCCCAAGGCAATACAAGATTCGCGAAGAGGGGCATACCCAGTTTGTGGACACTGTGTTGGGAGGGCAATTTACATGTTCTGATCGTTCCAATGTCATCTTAGAGTATCATTATCACGGTGGAGGATATGATGATGCACAGTGGCGATCTCTCACGGATTATAGTCAATACAGCCATGATTTGTATCTAAAAAATACAGCGCCTGAATTGATGAAAAGCTATCTTCAACAAGCAAATGGTCTTATGAATGTTGGAAAAATGCGTCAACATATGGTTTTTTTGAGGTACAGTTGCCCAGAGCTATTTGATCGCACGTTGGCATCGGTGGCTATACTTTATGGCTTAGCAGATGGCAGTTGTGTGAGTATGCCTTATATCGAGTATCGGTATTCGGATACAGTGATTGCGTACCTATCGCTGTATCTTTTTAGCGGGTCAACAACATCCGAGTTTGGCTTGCTCAACTGGGACTCTCAGGTCACATGTAGTATGAGGTGGTTTTTTTAAGCTTCCCTCTAATCTGAAATTATACCCTTCAACACATTCACTGTTGCATCTGTGATTTTTGCTTGGATATAATCCCCTATTTTGTAGGGGCCTTTTGGTAGGATGACAATCTTGTTGCCGTCGGTACGGCCTTGGCAATCGGAGTCTCGTTTTTTGCTATGGTCTTGGTCGATTAAGACGTTCAAAATTTGTCCAATGTGAGCTTTATTTTTGGACAAAGAAATCTCTTTTTGGAGGGCGTTGAGGGTCATGATGCGGTCTGTTTTTGCTGTTTCGGGTACGTCATCTTCCAATTTTTTATGGGCATAGGTATTGGGACGTGGGGAATACTTGAAGGTATAGGCCAGATCAAATTGTACCTGTCGTACCACCTCTAAGGTATCCTGAAATTCGGCCTCTGTTTCTGTAGGAAAGCCCACAATAATATCTGTGCTGATAACGGCATGGGGCATGTGGGTGCGTACATCTTCAGCCACGGACAAAAATTCTTCTTTGGTGTACGTTCGGTTCATCTTATCCAACACGCGGGAGTTGCCAGCTTGAAGGGGCAGATGGACGTGTTTGCAAATGTTGGGACGTTCAGCCATAACGCGTAACAATTTGATTGGAAAATCTTTGGGATGGGGGGATGTAAACCGAATGCGTTTGATACCCGCTACATCACTGACACGGGCCATCAAATCAGCAAAATCTTCCCCTTCGTATCGATAAGAATTGACATTTTGCCCCAATAACGTGACTTGGCTAAACCCTTGGGTCACCAAGTGTTTGACTTCTTCTACAATATTGAGGGGATCTCGGCTACGTTCGCGGCCTCTTGTATAGGGCACCACACAAAATGTGCAAAAATTGTTGCAGCCCCTCATGACGGCAATCCAGGCATTGACACCTTCTTGTCGGGTGGGAATAACATCGGAGTAGGTCTCAAATTCAGACAGCGTGA
>CAXNHA010000029.1:0-10596 GCA_964202165.1 Candidatus Marinamargulisbacteria bacterium
CACTTTTGCTCGGGTAAACGGGTCAGTTGCAGCACCTACTGCAGGGCTACATTTTTCGCAAGAGTTGTTGCAAAAACTCAACAAAAAAAACATACAGCTGGAGTATGTGACTCTCCACGTTGGGTATGGCACCTTTAAGCCTATTAAGACAGAAACCATTGAGGCTCACACCATGCACGAAGAGGCTTATGAGATCTCAATAGATACGGTACGTCGTTTGACAGAGGCGAGGCAATCGGGTCGCCCTGTTGTAGCGGTTGGCACAACGGTAGCTCGGACGCTGGAGTCGGCTTTTAGAGAAGGTCAATTGGTGGCAGGAGAAGGCAAAACATCTTTGTTTATCAAGCCGGGATATTCGTTTAAGGTGGTAGATGCCCTGATGACAAATTTTCATCTCCCACAATCTAGTCTGCTGGTGTTAGTAAGTGCATTTTTGGGGAAGTATCCTATAATGGCCTTATATCAAGAAGCGATTGATCAACGGTATCGGTTTTACAGTTTTGGAGATGCCATGCTTATACTGCCATGAAACGGGTTTTTTTTGGCACGATAGGACTTGCACTCTTCTTTTTTGGATATTCGGTACAGGCTCAATCTATTGCTAGCCCGGATCGTGTTGCAAACATCTCTACGCCATCGCTTGTTCAGATATGTCCAACAGTATCGCAGTCTGTGACCCTGGCTGTGGTAGAGTCGGTCGCTTCATTTGACTTAAAAGCGACAACTGGCAATCAAAGTGTGACGGAGGATGAGACGTCACGCTCGTTTGATGTGGTATATACCCATACCTATCCCCTGAGAGAGAGTTTTTTGTATCCGTCATTGCCTGGCAGCAAGTATCCCAATATTGATATCCAGGGATTCTGGGAAGCACGGCTTAGTGGGCGAAATTTTGAGCCTAAAAATGCAACAGACTCTCGATGGGAAACCATTAGAAGAGATCCTGTTTATACAAAAATTCCAAATGATGTGTTGGTTGGAAACCCACGCTTGGATCTGCGGTATCGGTTTGATATTTCTGGGCAACTCGAGAAAGAGCTGGCTGTTTTTTATAATGTGGAGCAAGAGCCAGATTTTCCAGGAAGATATGATATTCGGGTAAAATACAAAAATACAGATATTACTTTTTTTCAATTTGATGCTCAATTTAAACAAGGAGAGTATATCAATGTTAAAAAAGCGTTGAATGGGGCAAAAATTCAAACGGTTAATGATGATTGGGAGATACTGCTAGCTTCCGGAAAATTGAGATCGGAACCTCAAAAATTTTCTGGATTTGGGAATGGAAGTCAAAAAATTAGTCTGGGGGCTAGGTCTATCTTAGAAGACTCTCTCAAGGTTTGGGTCAACAATGTTTCTTTGGTACTTGGACGGGACTATGATGTCAATTATTTTACGGGGGAGGTTACCTTTAAAAGCTCAAAAGGTCCCAATGATTACATCTTGGCCATCTATGAATTTACCAATCCCATCGGGGATTTTATTCCGGTACTTAACCGCAAAAACTTTAATGGCGGTCAATTTTCTTGGCGAACCAAGATCGCACCAAAAGAAGTTTTCTTATCCACAAAAATTGACAAAGAAGAGCTAAAATCTGTTGGGAGTTCTGCCAATACCAGTTACTCTGTGGCAAATGTGCCTGTTGTACTGGGATCAGAAACCGTTCGGTTAAACGGGCAACCCTTACGGCGTGATAAGGATTATTTTTTAAAAAATCAAAAAGGGAAGCTGTTGATCTCACACCAGCTCCAACTCAACCCAGCAGATCAACTCACCATCGGGTACGATTTTTACCAAGTAGAATCTGTCAAAGATATTTTGATTGGAAAAAACAGCATAGGGCCCTACGCATTGAGCCGACCCCATGTCTTAGAAGATGGTGTTGATGTGTACGTGGGTTTGGTAAAAATGGTAGAGATGAGAGACTATACGTTCGATAATGCCCGTGGACGGCTGTTGTTTACCTATCCTATCCCCTATCCATCTGTTATTACCGTTGAGTATAGAGCACTTCGATTAGAGGTAACATACCCAACAGCGACGGATATCTCCCCATTTACGTTGGGGGTGACTTATCTTAGTGAATATACCCAGGCAGACCAGCAAAACTTGATTAATCGTGCTCCCACAGAAACCTACACCTTGTCTGCAACTCGTAATGTACTAAAAACCACCAATACACCCCTGGTAAATTTGGACAAACTATCTCTTTTCTTTAACAATTCACGGCTGACAACAGCCAATTATCAGGTGCTAAACCCCTATACGGGCGAAATTGCGCTTAACCCTATTTTGGGACCAGGTACGGTAAAAGTCTCTTATGCGTATCGTCAAAGTTTCCGAACCAGCTATGTGATACAGGGAAAAAATATTGGGGGCTTGCCCTATAAAAATAGAGAACATTTTTTCTTAAGAGATCTCCCCATAAAATACAAAGGTATAGCGTACATTCGTATTTTAGGGGAGGGGATTTTGGGTGAGCAACTTCTCAATGAAGGCAGAGAATTTTCGGTTGATTATGGGACAACGGGGCAAGATATTGCCATTTCTTTTTTTGTAACTTCCCAAGGGACGGGTTCTACACTCACCAACTATCCAAATGCATCTCATCGTATGACCCTTGTATACGATTACACGCCACCTGATTTGGCAAATCAAGGGGTATTGTCCCAATCTGTTACGGGAATAGCCGTTTCGTCCAAGTTAACGGACAACTGGGATGTTGCGGCGGAGATCGCCTTATCGGATCATAATTATTCCAAACCACAACAATCATTCACCTGCTTATTGCCTGGCACAGGGGTTGCCAACACGGTGTATGATCTTGGAAAAAGAGGCGTGGTTGAGAATACAGAGGCCGTTTATCTCAATAATATTCGTCAAAATAAGGATAGCGATTATGTCATCAATTACCCCTTGGGTACCCTTACCTTGATTAACAAAACGCCGAGAGGATCAGACACGTTGCGTGTTGATGCCAAGTTTTATGACACCAGTGCAGGTGTGGTTGCGGGAGAGTCGCAGGTAAAGACAGCCATGCGATTGAATACAACGTACCAAGCAGACTCACTTACTGTAAAAGGAGACTTTAAGTCCATTGACAAAGATTTTTTGCCAATAGGTGATATCCGAGAACAAAAAGGCAGTACGGTGCTCGGAGGAAGTGTTAATTGGAAAATAGATGACCATTTTTTAAACGCAGATTATCACCATAGAGATGTCTACGTAGGCAAGTCAAAAGATAATGTCAAAGATATATTTTTGCGGCTAGACGAATATTATGCAGGTGCGGATCTTCATCATATTCTTGGTTCTGTCGATACCAAACAAACCCTGCATTTTTTGACAGAGGTGCAGGATCCAGATCCGAGCAGCAGTCTTGTGAATGTCCATGCTGTGGATAATTTTCTCTGGGATTATTCGGGTTCTTTGTTGGTGGGGCCAGAAGATTTTAGGCAAACTATTACACGTGGTTTTTCTGAAAAAACAACTGATTTTTTAGATAAAATAAATCCGACAAAAATTTCAACAGAAAGAACCCGATGGGATAGCGTTGTTCGATTGACAAAGCTCCCTATTTTAGGCGATCTTGGATTTTTTCCCTATTTTGAATTTTCAAAAGCAAATTCAGAAGAGTTTTACGCGACAGGCTCTGTATTGGCTAGCAAAGGTATTCGGTATGATGCGCGTACAAATTATGGGCTTAAGTCGTCGTTGACACCTGTTGCATTTTTACCCATAGGATTTTCTTACGACCGACAAGAGGTCCGGTCCAAATTGCCATTGCAAGCAACGGAAAATCTCAATGTGCTGACCAACCTGTTTTTTAATATGGGATTTACACCTTTTTCTTGGTTTTTAGGAGATTTGAGTATGAGACATACAGAGGCCGAAAGTCCGCTTGTTAATCAACAAGGGTCTGTTGAAGATGCTCGCTCTTATCAAATCAGTCGTTTTTCTCCTCAGTTGGTGCCTAGTTTGTGGGGGGTATCGGATACATACTTTTTGTTAGCACCCTTGCATGGCTCTTTTTTTGCATTTTCTTCTTCCTTGCTGTCTCGTAAAGAAAACAATGCGCAGCGCAGTTTTGACTCTGAATTAAATCGATTTTCTTTTTCGTCTTTTGAGCCGATCGATGGCATTCGATTGCAATCTATTTCCTTTGAGAATTCTTTTTCAAAAAGTCTCAACAAGGAAGGATCTAGCACGGTATCTTATAATCGAGGACAGTCCGATATGGTACGACATGAGTTGAGTGCTACTTTTTTTCCTAGAATCCCTTTTTTCAACTTGTTTCAGTATACATTTAGCATGGAAAATCGACTCAGCACGCTTGTCAATGATGATGTTTCTCTCAGTGGGACATCCAATCGACTGACGGATCTTTCTCCTTATTTTAGGCGAAATCAACAGCTTTCTTTTAATCCAGGCTCTATTGTGTTGCCACTCCTGTTTGGGTGGGAGATTAATTTTGGCAAGTTGACGGCATCGTTGCAAGAGAGCCTAGAAGATCGGGTAAATTCAAAAAAAACAATCCAGTATCCTCGTCAAAGAAATCAAGAAAGTACGGTCACAAGTCTTATCCAAGACAATAGCTATATTCAGCAATACAATGCCACACTTGGGCTCTCGCCGTTTTCTATATTCAATCTCAATACATCGGCCAAATTGGGTCAAGAGCGGTATAGTCGCAACTTAAATAAGCTTGCAACAGGTACGACCTACAAAGATCTCCTTGGTATCACCAGTGGGGCTGATTATACCCCGTTTTCATTTATGAGATGGGAAGCATCTGGTAGCTATTCTGATATGGTACAGTTTCGGTCTTCGACACTGGATACTCCCAAAGACATCCTAGAAAAAGGATTGGCATCTCAAGATTTTTCCAACCTCATAGAGCATATCAATAGTCGCCAAATTTCTGAAAAATTGACCTCTATTCTTACTCCTTTTTCATGGTTTTCTATTACCTCTAGTGGGGAGTTTGTGCAGATTTTGGAGCGTTTGGACACTATCGGTGGCAATACACGATCTCAGTTTAATCAAAAAATAGGATCCTCGGGTGCTATTTTTCGTCCTTTTGATGGGGTAAGTATTGCCTACAATTATTCGCTTAAACTCACGGATGATAATGTGGGCAATGTATCGCAAGGATATGGCGGTGTGACAACGGTTTCGTATTTGCCCATTCAGTTGCCAGGATTTAAAGTGACGATTTCTTATGTGAGAGAAGATTCTTGGGGGATTCAGCTCAATAACTTGGACAAACAAGTGTCTCAGCAAAGCAATGGGTATACAGTGAGTACGCAAATTATCAATCGAGATGATATTGTTGAAACCGCTTCTTTGAGCATCGATATTTCTATTCCCATCACAGATAGTCCTTACTTAGACAGTGTCGTGATTTCTGGAGAAGGAAGTTTAAAAAAAGTGACGGATCGTTTGGATTGGGAAAAGCCGGATAAGCGAAGTTATGAAATCTCAGGGTTTATCCTAAAGGGTACTTTGATGTTTTAAGTTTCTTTTATGCTATAATCCTGCCCCTATGGAAAAGAAAGCCCATGTGATGGCTGTTGTTAACCAGAAAGGTGGTGTTGGCAAAACCACTACGGCCATTAACTTGGCATCGTATCTGAGTGAAAATAATCACAAGGTGTTGTTAATCGATTGTGATGCTCAGTCCAATGCCACGTCGGGCGTTGGCTTGAACATAGAAAATATCTCCACCAGTTTATACGATATGTTGATGGATGAGACCTGTGTCTTTGATGCGCTGTATCCAACTCCTTTTGATAACCTTCATATTGTTCCGAGTACCAAAGACTTATCGGGTGCAGAAATTGAGATGGTCAATCTTCCGAATAGGGAGTTTATCTTAAGAGACCGGATTCAGCCGCTGATGACCTACTACGATTTTATTCTTATGGATTGCCCACCTTCGCTTGGTATGATGACGCTTAATGCCCTTGTCGCAGCTCATGCCACCCTTATTCCTGTTCAATGTGAATACTTTGCTTTGGAAGGTATTGCGCGATTGATCGATACCCTCACCTTGGTCAAAGAGTCTTTTAATCCCGATCTGTCTATTGGAGGTATTGTTCTAACCATGTATGACAAACGCACAGCACTCAATCGCCAGGTGGTAGAAAATGTGAGACTTTATTTTAAAGAATTGATTTTTGAGACCATTGTTCCACGTAATATTCGGCTGACAGAGGCCCCTAGCCATGGATTACCCATTGCCCTGTACAGTCCAGATTCAAAAGGGGCCATAGCCTATGATCAATTGGCAAAGGAGGTGATTCATCGTGCCTAGTCCGCGTCCTAGATTGGGAAAAGGTCTTGAAGCGTTGATTCCAAAAACGGTGTTGATGGCTGGAAAAACAATTACCAATATCCCCATAGCCTCTGTTCAGCCCAATCCCTATCAACCCAGGATACATTTTGACCAAAAAGCATTGCAAACGTTGTCGGATTCTATTCGTCGGCATGGTCTCAACCAACCCATTATTGTGAGACGCCAGGGTGATTATTTTGAATTGATTGCGGGAGAGCGACGGTAT
Source organism: Candidatus Marinamargulisbacteria bacterium (assembly GCA_964202165.1). Lineage (GTDB taxonomy): Bacteria > Margulisbacteria > Marinamargulisbacteria > SXXA01 > JAHFDB01 > CAXNHA01. The sequence continues at coordinate 6,564 of CAXNHA010000029.1, forward strand.
AGAGCCAGCTTGATGGCAGATCTTCAGGTAATCCCAGCCATTATCAAAAACGTATCCGATCAAGAATCTCTTCAGATTGCATTGATTGAAAATTTAGAGCGAGAAGATCTGAATTGTATAGAAGAAGCCAAGGGATATTTGAGATTGATTCAAGAATTTTCTTTGACACACCATGATGTGTCGGAGTTGTTTGGGCGAAGCCGATCTGCAGTGAGCAATACCTTGAGGTTGCTCAACTTGCCTCACGATGTGCAACAGGCGTTGGCTGAAGGTGATATTAGCGAGGGGCATGCACGCAGTTTGTTGGCGCTGGAATCAGAAGATAACATTTTGGAAGCATTTGAATTTATGAAAAAAAATGCCCTTAATGTCCGGCAAACAGAGGCCCATATTTCGGCAGTAAAAAAGAGAGATGTCACAAAAAAACAAGCTCAGGCACCTATTGAAAAATTGGTGGCTCGTGAAAAAGAGTTGGCCAAAATCCTAGATTGTCCAGTCAAGATAAAAGGAACCCCAAATAAAGGAAAAATAGAAATAGAGTATCGTACTCCAGAGCAACTTGAGAGGCTGTATCTTCTGTTGCAAGAGACATTTTCTCACTAAGGGATGGTGGCGTTGATACGGACAGTCGGTATTTATGGCTTGGGGATGATGGGCGGATCTCTCGCTCAGCTTATCCGGCAACAGTATCCCGATATGCCCATCTATGGCTATGATACAGATGCACGTACGGTAGCTTATGCAAAGACAGAGGGTACACTGACCGTGGTGGCCAGTGCGTTATCTCAATGGCCACGGGATGTGTCGTTGGTATTTGTTTGTACGCCGATGGCAGCGGTGATCGATGGCATCCATGTATTGGATGACTATTTGGACGCTCAGTCTATTTTGACGGACATTTCGAGTGTCAAGCAATTTTGTCAGGGGAGGTTACCCTCTCACCGATGTGTTGTTTCGGGGCATCCTATGGCGGGCAAATCAGAGGGCGGTATTTGGCATGCAGATGCTCATTGTTTGAGAGGAGCAACTTATTTTTTGCAACCCAACTCTCATAATAGGTATGTAGATGTGGTGCTGTTTTTACGGTCGCTGACGTTTAACCTTGTTGAGATTTCTGCCAAAGACCATGATCAGTTGGTGGCAGCTTCCTCTCATTTTCCCTATTTGATGGCGTGCTTAACCGTCCAGACTGCTGGGTCGTTGCCGGGCCCTTCTATGCAACAGGGGATAAGCTCAGGATTTAAGGATACAACACGTCTTGCTCAATCTCCGGTGCAATGGGGCGTGGATGTGTGTCACCTTAATCGAGACCATCTCCTTGTTTTATTGGAAAAAATGAGGGAACAGGCTCAGTGGCTTCAAACCATGATTCTGACAAATAACCTTGACGAATTGACTCGTTTTTTTGAAGGGGTACAATCCCTTAGAAAGGAATTGGTGATATGACGTTTACGGTAAAGTCTTTACAAGAGGCAGTGGGCGATATGGACGTATTTTATACTGATATTGATCGCATTTTGCTGACAAAAGGTGCGACATCCAGTATCCGTGAAGCCTTGGAAAACAAAGTGGCGATGGCTGGTAAGGGGCATCTTGATGGGATTGTGTTGTACCATTTGTCTCAGCCTGTGGCCATGGGTTGGGTAGAACGGGTGACGCAGTATTACGGCAATATGGTGTTGCATGCCCTGTATGGGGGTGCAAAACGAGCGTTGGTAGAACAATTTGTTTCTCGTGGGTTTTTAAAAGATGTTTTTGCAGAGCTGATTCAATTTGAAGACGATCTAGAGGTTTATCAGGAAGCACTTTTGACTCTTGGTATCCATCAGAATCATCGACAAAGAATGATTTTGGATTTTGCAAGGATGGATCCCCTGCCAGAAAGAGTTCTGGAAGACGGGATTGGCTTTTCTCAGCTTACCCAAAACGATATTAAACAATCATCGACCATTAGTTATTTTGCTCACCAAGTCAGCCAGGACTATGCGGGATACAAAGATTTGGAAAGTGTTCAAAACCGCATTGTTCTTGAGCAACGTGTTTTTGACGAGCTATATGGGCCTGTGATATCCGATGCGTCTTTGTTTATTCTGCACAACAATACGGTGGTTGGATATTGTTTGTTGGTGGAGATCTCTTGCTGGGGCCTTGATAAGGTGCCGTGGTTTTTTGATGTCTGTATTCGGCCTGATTTTCATGGAAAAGGGTATGGTCGAAAACTCATGAATGAAGTTTTGTATCGTCTGCAGAAGATGGATTATTCTGTGATGGGGTTGTCTGTGACACTTAGCAACGTAGCGGCCATTGGTTTGTATGAATCACTGGGATTTGAATTGGCAGAATATTTTTTTGAATTTGTGGAGTTGTCATCTCCCCCTCAGCCATGAGTGAGTCTTCTCCAAAAAAACCAAACATTCTTGTGGTGAGGCCAGATGCTTTGGGGGATGTTGTATTGACTTTGCCCTTGATTCAGTCTCTGTACCGTACCTATCCCAATGCCAATATCTATGTGTTGACGCAAGCTTATACGCAACCTGTTTTGAGTTATCATCCTGCTATTCATTCTGTGATTACTGATTGGAAGTCATTGGGGCGTGTTCGATCGATTGCCCAATTCAGAGACTATGTGGATTATATTCGGTCTTTTAGATTTTCTCAGGTGTATCTTCCGTATTTGGATGGGTTTTACGCACTCCTTTCTGTGCTGGCACAGATCCCTATTCGTATTGGAGATGGACAAAAAATTCTCTTAAAGCCGTTTTTAACCCATCCAGTTTCGCTTCCCACAAGAGAGCTGGCGTATCATGCAACCGAATTGTTGGTACAGCTTGTCACAAAATCTCACACACATTGTCATACAGATATGGAGTCCCGGCTGTATATTGGCAGAGAAGATGAGTTGCTGGCCCAGTATCTTCTAAAAGAAGCGGGATGGAAGTACGAAAAATTAGTGGCTGTTCACTTTGGAACGGGTGGCAATAACCGAGCATGGCTTTCTGCACATTTTGCTGATTTTATAGATCGGATTAGCCATCAATTTGGGGTGAAGGTTGTGCTGACTGGTATGGGGCAAGAGGATATCGACAAAGCACGACACATCCTTTCTCTTTGCCAATCTAATCCCATCAACCTTGTGGGTAAGACAAAATTATCCGCTCTCAAAGGTGTGTTAAGCCGATGCAAGGCATTTGTAGCAACCGATACAGGGCCATTGCATATGGCGGCTGCGTTGAATATCCCTGTTTTGTGTCTCTCTCCCACAAAATTTTCCAAGTCATTGAGATATGGTCCTTGGCTCACGCCTCAACAAGTGGTCCATGATACACAAGCGTGTCATCGCGTGTGCCGTCCAGCTTTATGTATGCATACAGAATGTTTGGATTCGCTTACCGTTTCTTTGGTTGTTTCGGCATTTGAAAAATTATTAAAAACCCCTGTTATGGGTTACGAAGCTATTAAACAACACGGGTTTGCTACCAGTGCTACCGTAGCGATTTATGTGGACAATGCCACCTCTACGGAGGTAGCCAAACACCATTTTTTATTGCTTAGGCAAGCGGGGATCCCTGTTTGTTTTATTGTGCCAAATCAGATGGTTTTGCAACTTTTTGTGGGAAAAATCCGAGACTCTGTTCGGGTTCTTCCCTTGTTTCGTCTAGACTTGTGGATCGCATTTTGTATTAGAAGGGATATTACGGTGTTGCATGTGCACAAGAAGCCTCCTGTTTTTTGGAGTTGGCTGCTTAGACAGCTCACAGCACTGCGCATGTATTGCCCCCCAAAAATAGTGGTTTTTTCAACTTTTTCACATCAAGTAGAGGATCTTGTAAAGGAGTATTTGCGTGTCTAATCCCCAAATTAGTGTTGTGCTTGGCACATTTAACCAACAGTCTGTTTTGCAAAAAGTGTTGCTTGGCTATGAAACGCAAACCCTGTCTTTTTCAGAATTTGAGGTAATTGTGGTGGATTCTAGCTCGACAGATGGTACAGCTGATTGGTTGCATACCTATCGTCCTGCTTTTAACTTACGATG
>CAXNHA010000030.1:0-10274 GCA_964202165.1 Candidatus Marinamargulisbacteria bacterium
TTTTTAAGTGTGGTAGAGACGATACAGAACAATCTTAGCCTAGTGCTTAGTTCAGTAGCAGTAGAAAATACTGCTACGTTTGGACTTAAACAACAGTGGAAAGATGGTATCCGCGAGATGATTCTGAGCAAGGGGAGACAACTCATTAAGTTCCTGTCCAATCTCGTAAAGACTATGGAGCAACAAGCCACCACGCAAGAGATTATAGATCAGCTGGAGGAGATCAGGGGTATACAAAAGGGACTTCAAAAATTGAAGGGATGGCCTGAGGAGGTTAATAAATTAGATACATCTGTAAAGTATGTGTATGAGCAGTTGCAGAAGGCGGCTTCCCTTAAAAAGGAAAAAGAAGAGGCCTACGCCCTTCTAGGTGCAGATACCCCAAATAAAGAAACGGCACTAGGCCTTTTTTACAGTGACATAAAAGATCTCACTAAAGAGCAGGCTATCCAGTATTTTAAAGATTTAGAAAAAGAGGCCACGACTGATCCGCTAACACGTGAAAAATTTGACAAGAATATGATGCTTGCCACGTTTTGTGTGAAAGCACTGAAAGCCGGAGAGAAAACAGATAATATCATTGTGGATAAGATACGGGATCAGATACTTACTTTTGCAAATGACATCGCATTCAAGAACCTAGCTTATGACGGAAAGAATGAGGGAGTGCCTTTCCGTGATCCACAGAATAATAGCGACCTAATCAGTATAAATGAGGCTCAACTGCTACCACCTTCCAAGAATACATACCTTACAAAGGCGATAAAGGATATAGCACAGCACACAAGGATCTTTATCCATGAGGATGAACGGATACTTGTCCTTTCAAACAACTATTTTATAGAAAAAAACAAGGAGGATGTTTTTTCTCAATACATTAAGAAGAGTGATAATTCCTGGGGTCCTTCAATTAAAGAAGGTAACCGAGATGGTAGTTATACAATAATTAGTAATGGGAACTTGCAGATATTTAAGAAAATACCGAGTAATGATAAGTGGACTACAATAGAAAACAATAGCGATATACTTCTCGGGTATTGTCTGGTCAGCATTGAATATAGTTCTACTTCGAACATACTAGGTCTTCAGGCTCTTGCTACTAATTACATTGTACATAAAATTCCAGTTTTAGAAGGACAAGAGAGAGAGGTTGGAAAAGATCAGTTAGATCAATCCATCGTAAACCGGGGCACTGTGTCAACATCGCATCTTAAGATAAAAATTGAGAATGGGAAAATTTTGATTCAAGACGTTGGCTCCGCCAATGGTACGTATATAAAACAAAATCAACAACAGCAACAACAGCAATAACATGCCCTACCTTCAGGGCGACCTCATCTAAATTGAGTAAAATTAACACTCACCACTACCTCTTTTTACCCGTGCGGGATAAAAAGAGGGGTCTCCTCTCTTGAACAAGAGGGGACAAAAAACGGGCCAGCAGTGGGTTTGGTTTTGCCCATTCTTTCTTGAGAGAAGGGGCTCCTGTAAAATTTCCGCATGGGAATTTTCAGGTGGGGTTGAGTGTTATTTAGATGAGGGGGGCCTGCACCCTACCTCCCACCCTTCCTAACTAGACCCTAGTTGCGGTAAGATCGGTGTCTATGAATTGGAAGCTGACAGGGTGTTGTGTGCTGGTTGGGTTGGGTGCAGGGCTATATGGGCAAGAGATGCCCACACCAGCACTCAATACCCCGTACGCATGGCGGGGGCCTACGGCATCTGCCACAGATGATATCCTGCAGCCTGTGAGCACGACACTTGTGGAAGATTTTGAAGACAGAGACCTCACCGGCTGGTGGGGCTTTGGTGAGTTGCTGTTTTCAGTAGTCGAAAACTCTGCCGGACAATATGAGCCTACCATCCAAGGTCGGTCCGTAAGGCTAGAAGGGCAGGCCAATGACCGCTATATCGGTGGGTGTGGGCGTGTGTTGGGGCTGGACAGCTCGCGTTTTAACGCCATTAAATTGTTGATCAAGGGCAATTTGCCTCGCAAAAGTGGAACACTGATTGTCGAGCTATACCCCTCCCAAGATGATGCCTGGCTCAAAGAGTCAGAGGAACGCCGGAGATGGTTTTTAAAATATGAACATCGGTATACCTACACCCTAGAGATCAATTGGAAAGGCTGGCGGTTGGTGACGATCCCTTTCAAAGCCTTTCTCAAAGATGGGGCTCGTGTGAGGCATCTCTTATACAACCCCAGTACAAACACAGGGGCGGGGACCTTGATACAATTGCAATTTTTGATCCTTAGCGGTACCAAAAAAGGACGAGCGGATTTTCAAGTCGATTCTATTTCGTTTATCAAAGATCCCAATATCCAGTCAGTACCCGGCTTGTTGGATTACTAAGCCTACTAATGGGCTTACTTGCCAGAAGGATGCATCACGGCATCCTCTAGAATATGCAGGGTTTCGACAAGATACGCATCTTTTTTGAGGTGGTTTGCTTTTTCAGTTTGTTTGTCTTTTTTCTCTTGTGACAGATCTAGAGCTCCCTCATCATTGGGATGGACCTCCAAAGAGGGGTCTTGAAAAGAGCGTATGGCGTCGATGTCTTTTTTGGCGCGGTGTTGTTCTTTGTAAAGCAATGTGGCATGGAGGGGTTCTTTGGAATTTTCTTGAGATAATTTTATTTTTTGAGATTGGGTTTTAATGGCTTCAAAAAATGGGTTGGATCGTATCCTTGCCTCACTTTTTATGAGCAAGTCGGCTTTTTCTTTGGATGAAATAGCTGCATGACGGGTAAAATAAGTCATAGAAATTTTATCCCACGGAAGAGAATGGGACAAACTCTTTTCACCTACTTTAGTATTATCCAATGTATCGGGTAAGACCATATCCGACAAAACCCCTTTGTACTGGGTAGATTCTCCTGTGATACGGTAAAATTTTTGAAGACTAATCTTGAGAGAGCCCAAGGGTTTGAGGTGGCTATAACCCCGTTCGACGGTATCATCAAAATTAAAAAATCCTTGCACCGTTCCTTTGCCAAAACTATGGCCACTGCCCACAATGAGAGCCCGTCCATAATCTTGCAAAGCCGCTGCAACAATTTCGGATGCTGATGCGCTAAACGTGTTGATCATAACAATAAGGGGCCCTGAGTACACGATGTTGGGGTCAGGATCGGATTGGATGGTGATGTCATTGTCTTTGTTTCGGATTTGTACAATGGGGCCATCCTTGATAAACAGGCCAGCCATTTTTATGGCATCGTCCAAGGCTCCTCCTGAGTTGTTTCTCAAATCCAACACAATGCCATCTACACCCTGGGACTGAAGCGATACCAGTTCTTTTTTGATATCATCAGCCGAATTTCGGTTTTTTGTGTTTGAAAAATCATGATAAAAAAGAGGCAAACTAATGTAGCCAAAGCGACGCTTGCTACCAGAGAACCGCACGATAGCCGATTGTGCATACGTATCTTCAATGACGACAATATCTCGGATAATGGGGATCACCAGGATCTGCCCATTTGGCTTTTTGACGGTGAGGCGTACTTCTGTTCCTTTTTTCCCTCGGATGTATTGGACCGCTTCATTGACCCGCATGGAGGAGATGTCAATGGGATCGGTATTGCCTTGTCCTACTTTTAGGATAATATCTTCTGCTTTGAGTTCTTTTTGTCGCCACGATGCACTGCCTACCACAATGCTGCTTACTTTGATAAAACCCTCTTCTTCTTTTAAAACGGCCCCAATACCTTCCAAAGTCCCCGAAATGCCAATGTCAAAATTTTCTTTTTCTTCAGGGGCCATATAATCCGTATGTGGATCCAGACGATGGGCAAGGGTGTTGAGGTAGACATTCAATCGGTCTTTTCGGGTTTCTTTTTTGAGATTTTTAAACAATAGGGTGTTGTCTTTTTTGAGTTTTTTTTGGCTGGCCTCTATCAAGGACGGGTCAGGGTGGTGGAGAAGGGCTAAGACAAATGTGTATCTATCAGAGGTGCTTTTCTTTTCTAACAAGGCTTTGGCTTCTGCTTTTTCGATATAGGTGAGCTGACATTGGTAGGTGAGACGCTTTTGCCACAAAGAGGTTAAGTCGGCCATCTCTGATACATAGGTGGTTTTTTTGGGGTCTGTCTCGATAGTGCCTGTGCTTTGAAGCGGAAAAGGATTTTTGAGAAGCGATACAACCAGTTGCTCAACCTCCTTGATACGGGTGCTGTAGATACCGATGGCGAGATCAAAAAAATCTGTTTTCCCAGACAAAAGCTGATCATCCACAAGATAGCGATAGGACTCTAGTTTTTGGATGTCTTGTTTTGTCAAAAACCGTTTTTGGGGGTCTAAGTTTTCTAAGAATTCATCAAATAGGGTGCTGGATAAGGCATTGTCCAAGACAGGAGGTGCATAATGTTGGCTAAACAGAGAGTAGGTAAGGAGCTGAACGACAAATCGGTCTTTGTTAAAGTTTTGAGCGCTACACCCCGTGACCATGATTAAGAAAAAGAGAAGGGTCAAAACAAGTCTGGATCGAATAGACAATGCGATAGCGCTCATGACAGGGACACACCCATTTTTTTCTCCTCACGTGTAGTAAGCTGACATTATCCATGAATCCTAAAAAATAGGCCAGTGGGTGTGTGGGATTGATAAGATAAGTAAATTATTTGAAAACAGGGTATTTTATGATAAATTAGTAGAGATTACTTTTTTATGGAGATAAAAATGTCAAAAAAACAAACAACTTGTGCGGATGTGTTGATTAGACATCTAGAAAAAATGGGTGTTGAATTTATATTTGGATATCCAGGGGGTGCAGCCATCCCAATTTTTGATGCTTTGGTGGAATCCAAGATCAAATTTATTTTGGTGAGACATGAACAAGGTGCTACCCATATGGCCGATGGATATGCCCGAGCTACAGGCAAGCCAGGGGTTGTGCTAGTGACCAGTGGGCCAGGTGCTACCAATGCGGTTACAGGTATTCTGACAGCGCAGATGGATTCGATCCCGATGGTTGTGTTGTCGGGTCAGACCATTACCCCGTCGTTGGGGAAAGATGCCTTTCAAGAGGCGGATGTATTTGGGATAACAGCTCCGATTGTCAAACACAGTTATTTGGTAAAAGATCCAACCTCTATTCAACGTATTGTGGAAGAAGCCTTTTTTATTTGCTCAACGGGTCGGCCTGGCCCAGTGCTCATCGATTTGCCAAAAGATGTCACCAGTGCGTTTTACGAGGCATCCGATGCTGAGGTTGAGATGGACTTACCTGGATATAGGGTGTCAGACACGCTAGATCATGAGGCAATTGATCGGATGGTGGCCTTGATTAAACAATCCAAAAAACCATTGTTATTGGCAGGTCATGGTGCCTTGATCTCCAATGCCCATGAGCAGATAAGAGAGCTGGCCGAAACCCTTCAAGCACCTGTTGTCACCACCTTGCTTGGAAAAGGCGTTTTTCCAGAAAATCATGTGCTATCGCTTGGATTTTTGGGAATGCATGGGACAGCGTATGCCAATATGGCGGTAAGTCATTGTGACCTTATTTTTTCGATTGGATCTCGGTGGGACGATCGCATAACACCTGCCAAGATCGAACGGTTTTGTCCGCAAGCCAAAAAACTTCATCTTGATATCGATGCCTCTGAAATCAACAAAATTGTTATCCCAGATGCCTATGTGGTGGGAGATGCCAAGAAAGTCTTAAAAAAAATGATCCCCTTATTGTCCAAGTTGTCCACAAAAGAGTGGCTAAAAGAAATGGCCCACAATAAAAAAAAATACCCCTTGTCCTACAAAATTCATGGCGGACTCAAGGCGCAACATGTCATCGATGAGCTTTATCGATTGACAAAAGGAACCGCCATTGTGACCACAGATGTGGGACAGCATCAGATGTGGGCAGCGCAGTTTTACCGCACGCATGATCCTCACAAATGGATTTCTTCAGGTGGGGCAGGTACGATGGGGTATGGATTGCCAGCCGCTATTGGGGCTCAGTTTGGTCAGCCAAAAGAGGTGGTGGTGGCCATTGTTGGCGATGGGGGGTTTCAAATGACGTTGTGTGAATTGTCAACCGCTGCTATTCATCGGCTACCCATCAAGATTTTAATTATCGACAACAAATACCTAGGCATGGTGAGACAATGGCAACAGTTGTTCTACGACGACCGGTTGTCTGGGGTGGATCTAGAAGGCAATCCAGATTTTGTAAAACTAGGCGAGTCTTATGGCATCAAAGGATTCAAAATCAAACGACCAGCAGACATTGGCAAAATGCTGGCCAGAGCCTTGGCCTATCAGGATGGACCGTGTCTGATCCATGCAGAGGTGGTGAAAGAAGACAATGTATTTCCCATGATCCCAGCGGGGGGTGCTTCTACAGATATGATTATTGATCCACCAAAAGGTAAATTAGAAAAACCAAAAGGGAGTACATAAGATGGCTGATCTTACACTCATAAACCGTGCATACGACGATGTTCATACCATTAGTTTGTTGGTGGCCAATCGACCAGGGGTGTTGGTGAGGGTAGCCCTTATCTTTTCAAGAAGAGGATTTAACGTAGAGTCGTTGGTGGTATCTTCCACAATGGATGGCAAGTTTTCACGTATGACCATTACAGCAAGGGGAGATCGATCGGTATTGGATCAAATTATCAAGCAAGCGACAAAATTGGTGGATGTGGTCATGGCTACCGAGCACCAAGACCAACAGTCTGTCGAAAAAGAATTGGCCTTAATCAAATTGGTACTGACCCAAGAAACGCGGATGGATGTCTTGCAAGTGATCGATCATTTTAAGGCCCAAACAGTGGATTTGACCCAAGAATCTGTGATTGTGCAAATCACAGGAAGTACAGAAAAACTAGATGCCTGTGTAGATATGTTGCATCCCTATGGCATTGTGGAAGTTGTGCGTACAGGAAAAATTGTTATGGCCAGAGGGCAGGAGCAAACCTAGATTTGGCACTCTCCCATTGAGAGGGAGAAAAGGTGTTGAGCGACAAGGCATGAACAGAGGTAGCAAAAGCATCTTTGAGAGCGTTCATTACAACCTGGTGTTGTTTGACCAATGAGAGATCTTCAAATGCAGAGCTGATGACCAATGCTTCAAAATGTTGACCATCTTGCTGGGGATCCAGCACAACAACATGAGAGCCATTTGGGAGAGTGGCAAGGATGCTGTCCTTAATCGATTGGATTGCGATACTCATTGGGGTGTCCAGTTTTGTTTAAACCAATTGATAATATCCAAAGACTCGTACAAGGGCTTGCCATCGATCATCAAGCAAGGAACCTGACCTTTGCCACCAATAGCCAACAAGTCTTCCCAGTTTTTGGGATCTTCCATAATGTCTTTCATGGGGATATGGATGTCTTGAGACTCCAGATAAGCTCTTACCCGTTTGCAGTATGGACAGGGGATATCGTGATAGAGAACAAGAGAGGGACGTGTCATAGATAACTTTCTCCGAGCTGGCCACAAGCTGCGGCAATATCTTGGCCTTTTTTATACCGTATGGTGACAGGAACACGACACTCCTCGATGGTTTGTTTGATAAAGAGAAGTGTTTTTGTGGATACGGGTTTGAAGAGGATTTTAGGATGGGGATTTAAATTAATCAAATTGATTTTAGCTTTTAAGTATTTGGCGAGTTGGCAGAGCTCACGAATATCTTCCATGCCATCGTTTTGACCCTCTAGTAAGGTATATTCCAGAGTCAATTTTCGATTATGAAGGCTTAGATAATGGTGCAAGGTTTTGACCACGTCCATGATGGGATTTCGGCCTTCGATAGGCATGAGTTGGATACGTTTTTGCGGATTGGCATTGCCAACAGAGAAAGCAAGATTGATGTAGTGTTTGTCTTCTATTAACCGCTTGATGCCTTGCAAATAGCCTGCTGTAGACACGGTCATTTTTCGTTTGCTGATACAAAATCCATAGGGCGCGTTGAGAATGGCAATGGCTTCAAACAAGGCATCATAATTTAACAGGGGTTCACCCATCCCCATAAAGACCAAATGAGAAATGGCATGGCCATCTTGTTTTGCTTTAAAGATTTGGCCCACAATTTCGTGTGTCAAGAGATTGCGTTTAAATCCCACAACACCTGTGAGGCAAAATTTGCAATCCACAGGACATCCTGCTTGAGAGGATACACACAAGGTTGTGTATTTTTTTTCCTTAAGCACCACCGATTCCACTTTGGCACCGTCCAAAAGGGTATAGACATATTTGATGGCTTCTTGGTTGTGAGACGGCAAGACCTGAAGGTCTGAAAACCAGTGATGGTCAAATGTCTGACCCAGCAACTGGCGGTTGGCTTTTGACAAATTGGTCATGTGCTCAAAATCACTCACATTGTGTTGGTAGAGCCACTCCATGATTTGTGTGCATTGAAAGGATTTTAACCCAAGACCGGGTGCCTTTTCTTTTAAGGCTTCCAAAGACAGACCCAGAATGTTGGGCTTTTGGGTAAGGGGTTTGGCAATAGAGGTAGCACACATGGCGGTTATCTTATAGGCAACTCGCTATTTTGTCACAACGTGAAATTTTTTTTAAATCCCTTGGCCTTGGGGGATTTATTCCTCGCCGCTTGCGGCGTAAACTGTATGGATGAGCAAGTTTCTCCATAAGAGCCATAATGTAAGCATCCTGATGTATCACTTTAGCCTCTTTCCGCTTCATCTGTGTGGAGCACTTATTTTTTGATAGGTTTGATACCACTCATCTTTTCTAAGCGCATGATACGCCTCATTAAAAAGTTGAATCTCTACGCTCAGATCAATGATGAGAGCCGTCACACAATCACCCGTTCTTTTCAAAAGAACCATCATCTCTTCTAAAGAGGCTTTTTCACCGTATATCACAGCTTCTTGGGTGCTTTCAAACAGTTGAGAAGATTTCTTATGCATAATTTACATCTCAATACTTCTATATATAGTCAATATAATACGCTTACTATATTAAGCCTAATATTTTGATAATTCAATGGTGTATTCTTCTTTGTCTATGCCACTTGGAAAAAAACTTAAGAAACTAAGAAAAGAAAAAGGTCTGTCTCAGCAAGAACTTGCCACAAAATGTAGCATTGCAATTTCTACAATTCAAAAAATCGAGAATAGCCCTCATGCCAATCCCACGCTGGATGTACTTTTAGCCTTAACCAGCGCGTTAAGTTGCAAGATTGATGACCTAGTAGAAAAGATGGATTAAGAAAACATCAAATCATCATTCCATCGTTTTGGCAGTCTTTTTTTTGAATTTGTTTTCAACTGTTGGGGCATTTTTAATTTCATTGATGATGGTTTCAAGGTGATGCTCTTCGAGATTGAAGAGGGGAATTTAATATGGTAATAACTTTTTTTACTTTCATAGATCACCTATTCTGTCCAAGATTCATAAATCACTTTGCAAATGTGGTTTTATGCTACCACGACTATTACTTTTGTAAACAATAGTATACTGACCCAAGTTAAGAAATGGCATAGGCTACGCTATTGCAAGCTCAGCATGATACCATCTTGGTCTGATTTATTTTTCACAACAATCAAGGAGACCATGATGGACAAAGAAACCGAACTATTTGACCGTGCCAAAGCCATTGCCCAGCTCTCTGGTTTTGGTGCTCATGCGCCAACAGAGGAATTGTTTTTAGCCGTGTTGCGATGGCTTGAAGAGAAGCCAGAGGTTCAGGATGTTAATCTTATCAAAATCACAATCAAAGAATTAAGACGTGCTTTTAAGATGTTTGCCCCGTTTAGAGATGTCCGCAAAGTTGCTATTTTTGGATCTGCGAGAACCTCTCCAGAGGATGAGAATTATCGCATCACCGAAGAATTTTCAAAGCTCATTACCCAGGTAGGGTTTATGGTGATTACCGGTGCAGGGCCTGGTATCATGGAGGCAGGGAACAAAGGTGCAGGGCCTGAGATGAGTTTTGGACTCAATATCAAGTTGCCTTTTGAGCAAAGTGCCAATGTCCATATTTCAGGCTCTCCCAAGTTATGTTCATTTCGCTATTTTTTTAATCGAAAACTAACCTTTGTCAAAGAGTCGGATGCAACCGTCTTGTTGCCAGGCGGATTTGGCACCCATGATGAAGCCTGTGAGATGTTGACCTTGATTCAAACGGGGCGTAGTGCCCCAAGGCCCATCATCTTACTCAACCATCCCAAAGAAACCTATTGGTTAAAATGGAAAGAATTTGTCCAAACGTCTATGCTAGAAGATGGCTATATCTCTCCCTCAGATCTAAGCCTGTTTCAGGTATGTGTCACTGCTCAAGAAGCCGTGGATGTCATTGCG
>CAXNHA010000031.1:0-10033 GCA_964202165.1 Candidatus Marinamargulisbacteria bacterium
TTTGCCCCAACTGCCAGATTGTTCGCAGTCCCCGATGTATTGGCATAGGTTGTATTGATAACCAGATTGCTTGTAGCAATTGACCGGATATTGCCCGTCGATGTCACCACAATGAGGTTTTGTCCCATGCTTGCTTTTGCAATGTTTGCTGTAGATAAGCGACCAAAACTGACGTTGTTTAATTTTGCATTGATGGCCAGATGGTTCGCAGTGCCTGACATACTCGCATACCCCACGCTGAGATTGTTTGGTGGACCCAGCGTCCCAGCTCCTGTATCCAACTCGGCCAACGTCCAAGTTGCACCATCCCATTTGAGGGTTTGATTTGGCGTAGATCCAGAGGGTATCTGAGTCAGCGAGATCTTACCCGAAAAATCACCAAGCGCAACCGGACGGTTGCGAACATTTCTCCATTCTATGCCAAGCGTCTCATCTGATACCCGTGCATACGGAACAGCACTAAATCCCATTTTGGGTACGGTTTTCCCATCGATCGCCAATTCAATCTCGATATTTTTGCTGCTTAACAGTCCCGTGGGAATGTCTTTTGTTTTGCCCAACTCCAATCGAAATGCACCGTTTACAAACAAGACCGGTTGGGTATCGGTCCATAAGATGGACGCCTTATCTTTTTCATACAAATTGACTATGACAGACTTCAGTCCCTGAAGCGGCACTTTGTTGTCACGAAGTGTAGACTGAATGACAAACGACGGTGGAACCGCATGAGAGGTGGAGAAAAAAAGCATCGCAATGATTAGACCTGTACGACAATATTTTGTCAGAGAGACTGTGTGTATCATGGTTAAAACCCCATATCGACAGAGAAGTAATAGTTGTTATCTTGTGGCAGATAATCCGATTTTTCATAAGCAAAATGACATCGCAAGCTTTTCAAATTCACACCAATACCTACGCTATACACAAATTTGACATCTTGTTCTGACAAGACCTCCCTGCAGCCTGCACCTAGGGAGAGCAAATCGTTAAGATAACTGGGATGATACTGTGTCCCGATACTTTTTAGAATAGAACCTTCCGGTGTAGAAGAAGCTTGTGCCATAATATTGAGATCTGAAATAGGAAGCCTAGCTCCTAAAATATAGGTAGCGTCTACGGTTTCTTTTTGAGTAGAATTAAACCGCATGGGTGAGGATATACAATTTCGTATCACAAAAGAGATATCCAGAGGATGGATAGACCCCATCAATCCTATATCTGCGTTGCTTGCTACCGATTGCGTGGTACCAAGGTAGCTAAACATGTAGGTGTACGTGAGCCCTGCTTTCCATGAGGGAAGCAACGGCCATCCATAGGCTAGCTTAACAAGCCCATTGGTGTAATCAATCTGTCCGGATGACACATACCAATTTGTCCCCGAATCTATTTCAGTGGTGTCGATGCCAGTGACTGAAACCACCATGATGCCAACTCCAAGAGTACCTATCGCAAGTGGATAGGCAAGTGCTATGTTGTAAAATCTAGCCTCATTATCCATGATCGATACATAAAAACTAGACAGGGAGGGGCGGGAAAGCATCGATAACGAAGCAGGGTTTTCAAAGATAGAAGATGCCCCGGAAGAAAATCCGATAATGTGTCCTGTACCGATCATCTGTGCAGAGGTGCCAAAATCAACCAAGGAAAATGCTCCTGTAGCATATAGAGGGGCGATTCTGCATAGATTGATCCATGCAATTACAAAAAGTAACACCATTTTTTTCATCACGTTATCGTTTAACAGCCAGTTTCCCTTTCCCTAAAAGAATCCCTTGGGACGTGATGGTGTATAGATAAACCCCACTGGCCAGTTCTCTGCCATCAAAAGAAAAACGGGTCATCTCAAATCGGTTGTATCCTGATTTTGCACCCTCTAAACCAGAAGCTACAAAAAACCGTTTGATAAGCTGGCCAAACACCGAGTACACCGCAATCTCGATATCCATATCTATAGCCAGTAGGTATCCGATTGTGGTACCTGTTTCAAAAAAGAAAGGATTGGGATAGTTTAACGGGCGACCCACTAGTTTGGCACCCACCTGGTTACTGATGGGTGCAATCCCCAATCCATCCGAGTTAGAATTGGTACCTATATCTGATAAAAAGTCGGGTTTGCCGATATCTTGTATCTCATAACCTGTGTCAGAACTATTTTGCGTAGCAGGCATTGAAAGCGTCAGGACATCTGGATCATCCCATTCCAAACAGAAGACCTGTGATGCAGTTAGCACTAAAATTCCCACTGCTAAAAAAAACTGCTTCAAGACTTGTTAAAGCCACTATTCCCTAACCCTATTTTTCCCTCCAAAATGGCCTTCCCCACGATGCACCCTTTTACCCCATTTATCTGTCGAATAGCCTCAATATCTTCCATAGAACTCACACCTCCAGAGGCAATTACATCACCATGTGCATGCTTCGCCACCATCTGTAGCGACTCAAGGTTTGGCCCCGTCAATGTCCCATCTCTTGAGATATCGGTATAGATGATACTCACCAATTTCCAAGTTGCTATATCTTGCAACACCGTTTTGATAGAGACGCTGCTGTGTTTGATCCAGCCTTCTGTAGCCACCCATTCTCCATGGGCATCGATACCTGCCGTTATTTGAAAAGGAAATGCCTCTACAATGGCCTCTGCCACGGGTCTGTTTTTGATAAGCAAAGAGCCTAAAATCAATTCGTCTATACCTACATCAAGCAGTGTTTTTGCTGTATCCAAAGATCGGATACCTCCTCCCAAATCCAGATAACATCCAACGGCTTTCCGAATAGCAACAATGGATGACAGGTTTTTTAATTGCCCATCTTTTGCACCATCCAAATCAACAAGATGAATCCGCGTAGCACCTTGATCACAATACCATTTGGCAACATCCACAGGGGTTTTGGCATAGTGAGATACTTGTGCATAGTCCCCCTGTGTCAGCCTCACGACCTGGCCACCCAACAAATCAATAGCAGGAATAATCTCAAACGGCCTCTCGTTGTTCACATCAATCCCAACTCTTTTAACTGCTCATCAGACACCCGACTAGGGGCATCTGTTAGGGGACAATTTGCAGTGGTGGTTTTTGGAAAAGCAATGACATCTCGGATAGAAGTTGCACCCGTGAGTACCATCACCAACCGATCCAGCCCCAATGCAATACCCCCATGCGGAGGCGTCCCATATTGAAGTGCTTCTAGAAAAAATCCAAATTTTTCTTGGATACTCTCAGGAGACAGCTGGAGAAGCCCCAACATTTTTTCTTGCAAATCCGACCGATGAATACGAATGCTTCCTCCCCCTATCTCCATCCCATTTAAGACAATGTCATACGCCAAGGCTCTCACCAGATGTGGCTGTGTATCCAGCAACGCCATATCGTCCGGGTGAGGGGATGTAAAAGGATGATGCATGGGATATAACACCTGGTTAGCGTCTTGCTCAAATAGCGGAAAATCTACCACCCAAAGCGGATAAAACCCTTCTTTTTTGAGACAAAAAGCATCACCTACCCACAACCGTATCTGCCCCATAGCCACTTGCAACGTATTGAGCCTACCCGCAGCTCCAAACAAAACCGTATCTCCTTTTTCCAAAGACAAATCTGTTAGCAACTCTTCTAAAAGATCCTCTGTAAAAAATTTGGTAATGGGAGATACCAAGGCTCCCTCTTCTTGCCTATGTATCCACGTCAGCCCTCCTAGGCCACATTGTTTGGCAAATGCACCCAGCTCATCTATTTTTTTTCGTGTAAAATAGGTGGCTCCTTTTGGCACAACAATGGCACCTACATGTCCTGCTTCCAAAAAAATAGAAAATTTTCCTTTTTTAGCCCACTCCGTTCTATCTTGAATAGGCAGGTCTACCCGAAGATCAGGTTTGTCAGATCCATACCGAGACATTGCCTCGGCATACGTGATAACAGGCACGTGATGGGGCCACACAGCATCTGCTGTTTCAAATACGGCTTTGAGCAATCTATTGGTTATCGACTGAATCTCTGGTGCTGTGACAAATGAGGCTTCAATATCCACTTGTGTAAACTCTGGCTGACGGTCTGCTCTCAAGTCCTCATCCCTAAAACATTTTACAATTTGGTAATACCGATCAAATCCACTCATCATTAACAGTTGCTTAAAAAGCTGGGGCGATTGTGGCAAGGCAAACCATTTGTTTGGCTGTACACGAGAAGGTACCAAATAGTCTCTGGCACCTTCCGGGGTGCTTTTGGTAAGAATTGGCGTTTCTACCTCCAAAAATCCTTCTCCATTCAAAAATTCTCTCATACGTGCTGCAATTAGATGTCTTTTTTTAAATCGATCGACCATATCTGGTCGCCTTAAGTCCAAATACCGATATTTTAATCGGGTGATCTCATCTGCAAGGGGTTCTTCAGATGTTAGAGAAAAAACAGGGGGTTTTGCAGTATTTAAAATGTCAATTGCATGGGCAACAATTTCGACTCTATTGTTGTCTCTCTTGCGAACAAGCCCTTCTACTTTGATAACGGTTTCCAATCGGTACGCAGTTGTATCCGATTCTACGACCACTTGAACAATACCCGATCGGTCTCTTAACTCAATAAAGAGTAGTTTTCCCAAATTTCGCACCCGATGGATCCATCCACAGAGAACAACGGACTGATCCACACAACCTAAGAGGTTTTCTACCCAATGAGACCTCATGCCCTTGTTTTCTCAGTGAGGTAGTCTATGACATTGTCCCATGGCACTTCTACTTGTTTTCCGGTGTTCATGTCTTTGATAAGAATTGTGTTTTTTTCCACTTCTTCTTCTCCAAAAATTAAGGTAAATTTTGCTCGAAGTTTATGGGCTTGTTTGAGCTGAAATTTGAGCTCTGATTTGGAGTAATCTATTTCACATTTTACGCCTGTACGTCGCAATTCATTAACCAAATAAAAACATTTTGTTTGTTGCTCAAATCCAATGGGGGCTACATAAACCAACACTTCTTCTGACTGAATAATATCCGACAATTCTTTTAAGATCATGACTGCGCGCTCTTCTCCAAAAGCAAATCCAACAGCAGGTGTCGGAGATCCCCCTATTTGATCAACCAGCAGATCGTATCGTCCACCGCCACACAATGCATTTTGAGCACCTAGTTGATCGGACACAATTTCAAACGTTGTGCGGGTATAATAGTCCAACCCTCTCACCAGTTGTGGATTGATTTGAAAGGGGATATGCAAGGCATCCACATACTCAATAACAGAGTTAAAATGGTCTCTGCATCCATGACACAAAGAGCCATGCATCGTGGGCATCGCAGAAAAATACGTCCGGCATTGCAAATTTTTACAATCCAAAATACGCAACGGTTTGGCATGATAGCGTCGCTGACAGTCTACACAGAGATGCGGCAAGCTTGCTCCTATAAATTGTCTGAGTCTCTCTTCGATCACGGGTCGACATACCGAACATCCAACCGAGTTGATGGTGACAGACAAACCACTCAATCCAAGCTCATCAAATAGATGAACCCCCAAAGAAATCACCTCTGCATCACAAAAAGGATGGGCATTGCCCAAATGTTCGATGCCAATCTGATGAAACTGCCGAAACCGACCGGACTGAGGACGCTCATATCGAAACATCGGTCCTATGTAATACAGCTTGGAATAGGCTTCTTTTTTATGGAGGGCATTTTGAATATAGGCACGGACAATAGGTGCTGTCCCTTCAGGACGAAGCGTCAGACGCCGGCCTCCTTTATCTGAAAATGTGTACATTTCTTTTTCAACAATATCGGTAGCATTTCCGATACCTCGTTCAAAAAGCTCGGTCATCTCAAAAATAGGCGTCCTAATTTCTTGATAGTTGTAGAGATTGAATAGGCTACGGGATGTATCTTCTACATGGTGCCAAAACCGCATTTCTTCTGGCAAAATATCTTTGGTACCTCGAGAGACTGTATATCGCATAGAAAAGGCAGTATATCAATCTTGTTGACGCCGTAGCAAGGTAACCATTTCGATATGCGTTGTATGTGCAAACATATCGACCGGTTGCACAAAAACAACGTGGTATCCATAGGTTTGCAAAATCGCACAATCTCTAGCCAAAGTTGCTACATCGCAGGATACGTAGACAATTTTATCTGGCGCTATTTTTTTAATCTGTGCCAACACCTCTGGCTCACATCCTTTTCTGGGAGGATCTAGGACCACAACATTGGCATCAATCCCCTCATAAAAAGATCCTTCTTTGGCATCAGCACAGGTAAATGTTGCATTGGATATCCCGTTTAAGGTTGCATTGATACGGGCGTATTCTACTGATTTGAGGTTGTTCTCTAGAGCAAAAACTTGTTTGGCCTTACAGGCCAATGGCAATGAAAATGTCCCTACCCCACAATAAAGATCCAACACAACATCTTCTTTTGTAAGATTTAATGCCTCTAAAACTGTCTGAATTAAAACTTCTGTTTGTTGGATATTCACCTGAAAAAAAGATAGTGCAAAAAATCGATATCGCCAGGTTAGCAGCTGAACCTCAATCCACTCAACGCCTGAAATCAAGGTGCTATTCTTGTCAAAAATACGATTGGTGATACGGGCATTTTCATTGTGCATAACCCCTGTTATGGGCACCGAAAAAACTGGCAATTTCCAATTAAATGCTGCCTTCGTTGTGACAAAAACAAGGGAGGCTTCTTGTCGATGGTTGACCCGCACCATGACATGCCGCAATTCTCCTCGATGAGATGTTTCATCGTACACTGTTATGCCAGATGATTGGATAAAAGCCCTCAATTCTGACCACAACGATTCGATCACGGGATCTTGGATAGAGCATTGCGTGATGTCAATAAGACGGTGACTTTTGATGGCATAAAAGCCCATCTTTGCATGTCCAAGATTGTCTTTTCCGATAGGAAATTGCGATTTGTTGCGGTAATGCCATGGAGATGTCATCCCCATCACAAGCCTTACCTCTACACCATCGATTTTAGCAAGACGTGCAAACGCATCTTTTATTTTTTTTTGTTTCCAAAGCAACTGTGCCTCGTAAGAAAGGTGTTGCAGCTGACACCCCCCGCACGTTCCAAAAAAAGGACAAGGAGGCTCTACACGGTCTGGAGAGGGTACGATTAGATTGCGAATCGTGGCATATCCATATCGTTTTTCTTTTCGTTGGGTATGAATATCGACCTGGTCTCCCGGCAAAGCACCGGGAACAAACCATGTAAATCCCTCTTCTTTTCCTATCCCCTCTCCATCTGATCCAATATCTGTGATGTTAACCAACGATAGCGTTACCTTTTTCTAGCAGGCTGCATCGTGATTCGCTGTCCTTTTATCTGGTTGTTTTTCATCGCATCGATCACTTGAGCGGCATGTTCTTGTGGCACTTCTACAAATGTAAACTCTTCATAAATATCGATTGTACCAATCACTTTTCCTGCCAATCCCGTTTGGCTCGTAATAGCACCTACAATATCTTTTGCTTGCACACGTTGTTTTCGCCCAATGTTTACAAACAAACGTGCCATGCTACCTGTTTGAGAAAATTCTATTTTTTCGCCTTCTTTTGCTGGAGAAAGATGGAGTTTTAACAAGGCCGCTGCCACATCCATGGAGGTGAGCTGATCTCCCATCAATTGTTCTGTTAGTTGGATATACCGGCTCAAATCACTTCCCAGCATGGTTGTTTTGATTTCTTCCAAGACAGCCTCTACTTTTTTTTCTTCTACTTCTGTTAGGCTAGGTACTTTTGCCAATGCCATTTTTGAACGGGTATAGCGTTCTATGTCTCGCAAATGATACATCTCGCGACCCGCCGCAAATGTGTAAGACTTTCCACTTCGTCCGGCCCTGCCTGTACGGCCAATACGGTGAATATACATCTCCTCATCCATGGGCACTTCCATATTAAACACAACTTCTATGTCTTCAACATCCAGTCCTCGTGCTGCCACATCGGTAGCTACCAAAATATCCACGATGCCTTTTTTAAATTTATCCAAAACAGCGTTACGTTCATTTTGCTTTAAGTCTCCATGGAGCCCATCTGCAAAGTAACCTCTCGCCTGCAGCTCAGAAATCACTTCATTAACCCTTCGCTTTGTATTGCAAAACACCAACGCCAACTTTGGATCCAAGATATCCACCAACCGAGCCAAAGCTTCTAGTCGCTGGCGTTCTGGCACTTCGATATAAAACTGTTCGATATTGGAAACGGTTAATTCTTTGTGTTCAATTTTGATATGCACGGGGGTTTTTTGATAGTTTTTTGTAAGGGCTAAAATTTGCTTGGGCATGGTAGCTGAAAAAAAGACAGTTTGAGGTTCTTTTGGAGAACGTTCTAAGACCCATTCGATGTCTTCCCTAAATCCCATATTCAACATCTCATCGGCCTCATCTAGCACAATCATCTTGACACGATCTAGCTTGAGAGCCCCTTTTTCCATGAGATCCATAACCCGACCAGGTGTACCGATTACCATCTGAACACCAGCACGCAACGCTCTCATCTGACGATCAATAGACTGCCCCCCGTATATGGGGACCATTTGTAGGCCGGGAATAAACCTAGCCAATTTTTTAAGCTCTTCGCACACTTGGATAGCCAATTCTCGGGTAGGACAGAGTACCAAAACCTGGATAAACAACTGTCGAACATCAATTTTTTCAATAGCAGGGATACCAAATGCGACTGTCTTTCCAGTACCGGTTTGGGCTTGCCCCAACACATCTTTTCCTTCTAACAAAACAGGGATAGCTTGACTTTGAATAGCAGTGGCTTCTTCAAATCCCATTTCTTGAATGGCCTTCAATACAGCTGGAGAAATAGACAATGAATCAAAACGAGTAGACATACACTTCCTTCAATAAAAATAAATTTGCTTAAACTGACAAAAAGGCTCATTCGGATAACCCAAATATTGACCTAATAGATTGGAGCGGGAAAAGGGACTCGAACCCTCGACCCTCAGCTTGGGAAGCTGATGCTCTACCAACTGAGCTATTCCCGCCCGTTGAAGCTTTGGCCAAGCATGGTAGCAAAGAATGCCAAAAGAGAAAAGAAGCCCGTGTTCTAAGTAGTTACAAATATTTTGCTTGCACTCACCTAGAAATATATGTACCATGCTGTTATAATTACATTATTTGTAATTTTGGAAGCATGACAATCATATGAATCTACAATCTTATATAAAACAGCTCAGGAAATATGGGAAAAGAGCCTTCACTATTGAAGAGATTTTGGAGGAATTCAACGTATCTCGCAATTATGCCAGGGTGGCTTTATATCGCCTTATTCAAAGTGGTGACCTTGTCTCGCCCGCTAAAGCTTTTTATGTCATCGTGCCTCCTGAATATCAAACATACGGTTGTATACCAGCAGAACAACTCATCCCCATACTCATGAAGCATCTAAATACCGATTATTATGTTGCCCTGTTATCAGCGGGGTTGTTTCATGGAGCGACCCATCAAAAACCCGCTAGATTCCAAGTCATGTTGAATAAAAGGATGAGCGGTAATTTGCTTTTTGGTGATGTTGAAATAGCGTTTATTTACAAAAATTCAATCTCTGAACTTCCAACCCAAGATTTCGTTGTTGATACTGGCTATCTTAAAGTTGCATCACCTGAGCTTACTGCAATCGACTTACTCACTTACCCCTCTCATGCAGGTGGGCTTAACCATATAGCAACCGTTTTTTCTGAATTAGCCGAAGCTATAGATCCGGGTAAACTGATAGAGCTTGCCGAAAAGATCAATGCCAGATACCAACTACAACGGATTGGTTATCTTTTAGAGAAGATTGATGTTATGGATGAATCTAAAAAAGCTGAAATAATAGGAGCCTTAGACGCTTTTCTAAAAGGAAAAATGAAATATTACATACCCATTGCTTCTGAAATAGAAAAAATGGGTTACCCGAGATCCAAGAGATGGAAAATAATAGAAAATACTGAAATTGAGAGCGATTTATGATCCCAAATATTTTTATACAAAATTGGTCTCATCATGTTAAATGGCAAACACCAAACCAAATTGAACAAGATCTCATTATA